>JASFTY010000074.1:0-11522 GCA_050050535.1 Gemmatimonadales bacterium
CTGCATATCAATGGATGAATAGACCGGGCCATGCGAGCCGGTGGTCCGGCCGGCCTCCGAGCCTCCCACCTTGCGGCCAGGCTGTGGATACGGACACACGACGAACCCGGTAGGCCTCTCGCCGCCGCCGGATCGCCTGTTTCCTGCTGCCAAAGCGTCTAGCCGTTGCTGTCTGGAGCTGACGGCGGGACTTGAACCCGCAACCTGCTGATTACAAATCAGCCGCTCTACCAGATTGAGCTACGTCAGCGTTAACAATTAGCCGAGAATTGTACTTCAGATATCAGAGAGTGTCAACCTCAGCGGACCCGGCGCCAGCGGCTCCCCGCCGGCGTGTCCTCGATCTCGACGCCCTGCTCGGCCAGTTCGGCGCGGATGGCGTCGGCGCGGGCGTAATCTTTTGCGGCGCGCGCACTTGCGCGTTCGGCCAGTTTCTCCTCGACCCAGGAGCGCAGCTCCTCGGAGACCGCCTCGCGCTCCCGTTCGGCCAGCTCGAGGACGCCGAGGACCCGGTCGAGGGACGCGACGGCGTTGAGTACGGCATCGGCGTCGGCGGTGGCCACCTGCTCGCTTGTTTTGTCGAGCTCTGCGTTGGCCTCTCGGACGAGGACGAATAGGGCGCCCCAGGCCTCGGCGATGTTGAGGTCGTCGTCGAGCGCCGTCTCGAAATCGGCGAGTGCTTGGGCGGCCAGCTCGGGCAGGCGGGTGGCGGTCGGGGCGGCATCGTCGGAGCGGCCGGCCCGCAGGCGGCGGCGGAAATCGATCAGCCGCTCGACGGAGCGGGCGGAGTCGTCGAGGCCGGCGAGTGTGAAGTTTAGCTGGGATCGGTAGTGGCCCGAGCTGAGGAGGCGCCGAATGGCGGACGGCTGGTAGCCTTTGTCGAGGAGGTCGTCCACGGTGTAGTAGTGGTTCTCCGACTTGGACATCTTGCGGCCGTCGAGCAGTGCGTGCTTGGCGTGGAGCCAGAAGCGAGCGAAGGGTTGGCCGGTGGCGCCTTCAGCCTGGGCGATCTCGTTAGTGTGGTGGGGAAAGATGAGATCGACCCCTCCGGAATGGATATCGAACGGCTGACCCAGGTGCTCGATCGCCATGACGGAGCACTCGAGGTGCCAGCCGGGGCGTCCCGGGCCCCACGGCGAGTCCCAGATCGCGACGTCTCCTTCCTCCGGTCGCTCGCCACCCTTCCAGAGCACGAAGTCGCGGGCGTCGCCCTTGTCGTAGGCGGCGTCGCCGGTTTCCCGACCCTCGCGCAGCGACGCCCGGTCGAGCTGGGCCAACTCGCCGTAGTCGCGGAACTCGGAGATGTCGAAGTAGACCGAGCCCTCCGCCTCGTAGGCGAGCCCCCGCTCGAGGAGTCTCTGCACCATCGCCACCATCTGCGGGACATAGTCGGTCGCCCGCGGGTAGTGTTCGGCACGTTCGAGACCGAGGCGGTCGTGGTCCCGGAAGAAGGCGTCGATGAACGGCAGGGTCAGGTCCCGCAGGCTTGTTCCCTGCTCGACCGCGGCGCGGATGGTCCGGTCATCGACATCGGTGAGGTTCCGCACCTGCACCACGTCGTACCCCTTCCATTTGAGGTAGCGCCGCAGAATATCCTCGAACAGGAAGGTGCGGAAATTTCCGACATGGGCGGTGTCGTAGACGGTGGGCCCACAGCTATAGATGCGGACGCGCCCCTCTTCGAGGGGTCGGAATTCCTCGACTCGACGTGAGAGGGTGTTGAAGAGTGTCAGGGTCATCCGGGCTCGCCGACGACATGGGTTGGCCTGGTAGACACCGACCATTGACGCTAGCAGGCGTGCGCTCGAAGCCCAATGACCGGGTGTCTCCTCGACCGAAGGCTATGCGGGCGGTCCGATACGGTCAAGCTCGCTCGCCGGAGGCGAAGGATCGGGCCACGGCATCGAAGGCGGCCGCCGGATCCTTCGCCTTGGTGACGGAGCGGCCGACGACGATGAAGTCGGCGCCCGCCCGCGCAGCGTCCGCCGGGGTCGCGTAGCGGCTCTGGTCGGCCGGGTCGTCGCCGGGGAGGCGGATGCCGGGGGTGACGACCTTGAGGACGTCGCCATGACTCCGCTTGATCGGCTTGACCTCGGTCGGCGAGGCGACCACGCCGGGCAGTCCGGCGCTTACCGCCAGTGAGGCGAGACGGACGACCTCGTCGACCAGCGAGACCGGCGAGCGGCCGAAGATCTGCTCGACGTCCTCGCTGACCAGCGAAGTCAGCAGTGTGACGGCCATGATGTCGGGGCCGTCCGGTCCTGCGGCATCCTGGGCGGCCTCGAGCATCGCCTGGCCGCCGGACGCGTGGACGGTGAGCATGTGGACGTTGCGCCGGGCGGCCGCCTTTACGGCGCCGGCCACGGTGTTGGGGATGTCGTGGTACTTGAGATCGAGAAAGACGCGTTTGCGACGTTTCTTGAGCTCGTCGAGGAGGGTGGGGCCCGCCTCGGTGAACAGGATGGCGCCTACCTTGAGGATGCTGGCCTCGTCTCCCAGGGCATCGACGAGTTGCAGCGCATCTTTGCGCGTCGGCACGTCGAGCGCGACGATAATTCGCTCCTTCACAGAGTCAATCATCAGGCCTCCAAAGCCCCGATCAGTTGAGACAGCTTATCGACTCCCTGTCGGGCGCATATCTGTTTGAGCCCCTCGATGGTCTCGGGCGCCGTGTGGGGATCGACGAACATGGCGGTCCCGATCTGGACGAGCGTCGCTCCGGCAAGGATGTACTCCAAGGTGTCACGGGCGTTGCAGATCCCACCGATGCCGATGACCGGCAGTTTGACCCGGGATGCGACCTTCCACGTCGAGTAGACACCCATGGGTCGTATTGCCGGGCCGCTGATCCCACCGGTGATGTTGCCGATCACCGGCCGGCGCGCTTCGACGTCGATCACCATGCCGGGGAACGTATTGATCGTGCTCAGGCCATCGGCCCCGTTCTCCTCGCAGATACGGGCGAAGACGCCGATATCGGCCACGTTCGGCGTGAGCTTGACGACGAGAGGACGTTGGGTGACCGCACGCAGCGCGCGCACGAGCTGGGCGAGCGACGACTCATCGGTTCCGAACACCGTACCACCCTCGACGTTCGGGCAGGAGACGTTGATCTCGTAACCCAAGAAGCCGTCCTCATCGTCGAGCCCGGCGACCACCTTGACGAAGTCGTCCACGCTCCAGCCGGCGACGTTCACCAAGACCCGCGCCCGGCGCAGGTTGTCGCGCAGCCAGGGGAGCTTCTCTCGCTTGAAGCGTTCGAGCCCGACATTGGCCAGCCCGATGGCGTTGATCATCCCGCCCGGCGTCTCGGTGACACGAACAGGTGGGTTGCCGGCCCGCGCCTCGGGGGTGACCGCCTTCGTCACGATCCCGCCCAGCTCGTCGACCGCAATGATACCGGCGTACTCCTCCCCGTAACCGCAGGTACCGGACGCCAGCATGACCGGGTTCTGGAACTCGACGCCGAAGGCGTGGATCGACAGGTCTACCATCTGAGCCGCTCCGCCGTGAACACGGGCCCGTCCGAGCACACCAGGCTGTAACCGGCCTCACCCGTCTCGGGCTCAACCGTCTCGATAGCGCAACCGACACACGTTCCCATCCCGCAGGCCATGTGCTCTTCCACGGCCAGCTGGCAGGCCACGCCCGCACCCAGCGCCAAGGTACGGACGGCTTTGAGCATCGGCGTGGGCCCGCAAGCGAGGACGAGATCGACCCCGTCCAGATCGACGCCCTCGGTCACGCGCCCCTGCCGGCCGAGGCTGCCGTCCTCCGTCCAGATCTCCGCCTCGAGCCCGGAAAGCTGCCGGATCTTGGCCGGGTCGAAGACCGCGGCGGCACCGCGCTCGCCGTACAGCAGGCGAACCTGCGCGCCAGTCCGTCTCAGGGGCTCCCAGCGTGGGAGGAGCAGGAAGGGTGCCAACCCGACTCCACCGGCGACGCAGAGGATTCGCCTCGCCGCGCCCAGCTCGAAGTGCGTGCCGAGCGGGCCAAGCAGCAGCGCCTCTTCCTCGGGTCGAAGAGCCGCCAGCCGCCGCGACCCGCCGCCGAAGACGCGTATCAGGAGGCCGATGCGGTCGCCGAGCACCGCTGCCACACTGTTGGGACGCGGTAGGAACGGAACGCCCCAGTCGCGAATCCCGAAGCCGACCATCACGAACTGGCCGGGTGCCGCCTGCGCGGCGATCTCCGGCGCGGCCAACTCGAGCCAGAACGTGTTCTCCGCGACCTGTTCCCGGCTGCGGACCGGGCTCCAGGCCCGGACGATTCGGTGAGCTGTCATCGACCCCTGCGTGTCCTTGTTGTCAGCCGTCGCCGACGGCGGCTCCGCTAGCGTGCCACCGCAGCGCGCCGTGCTATCACCTCTTCGTCGGCGAGCGTTTCCAGCCGAGCCAGCTGGCGCCGTAACCCCAACTCGAGCTCCCGGAAGGTCGAGCCATCGCCGGGTCCCTCACCGAGGACAGCCTGCACATAGGGCGAAGCCCGGTATTCCTCCCGGAGACGGCGCCGTAGCTCCTCCGGGCCCGGGTCGAGCGTCCCGGCCGGCGGTGCGGAATCTAGATCGCTCAGCTGCAGCGCCGCCAGAAGCGCCTTGGGCGCCCACACCGACTCGGGCTCCTCCTCCGCGTAGCGCAACAACAGGGTCCGTGCCAGGCCCGGCGCCTGCAACCCGTCGCGCGCGACCTCGGCCGCCAGGACGTAGGCCAGCCCGCCCAGATCGAGCCAGTACTCCATCCGCACCAAAGTGTCCCAGAGGCTCATGACGTCGGGCAGCCGACGCGCTCGCTGGCGCATCAGACGCTCCAGATTCTCACGAATCGGTGCCAACTCGTCCGCCGTGGTGCACCGCATCAGCGCCAGCCGAGCCGCCGCCACCTGCGCCTCCACAGCCGTCCGCGTCTGGGGAGCTGTGCGCCACGCCGCCTCGAAGTCGGCGAGCGCCTGCTCCGACCGACCATGCGCCGTGTGCAGATCACCGCGGAACTTCAGCAGGGTCGCCCGGTTCTCACGCCTCAGAGCGGAAAACTCGACTTCGGCCAGGCCGAGCAGCGCTGTCCCTGGACTCGTCTCGGCCAGACGTTGCACCACTTCGACGACGGCCTGCTCCTCGGCATCCACCAGGTGACGCGTCATGATCGCTGCCAGCACGGTCGCCGCGGCAGCGTCGTAGCCGGCGCCGACGAGCAGGCGGACGCGCTCGATGCGGGGCTCGACCCAGTCGGGCCGGAGCCTGGAGACGAGCTCCAGGTCGGCATCCGCGTCGATCGAGTGGCCCAACCGTGCCCGGGCCAGCGCGCGATTGTAGAGAAGCAGGGAACGTCTCTCATCCTTCTCCTCTTCGCCGAGCGCGAAAGAGAGAAGGGTGTCGGCGGCTGACGGATCACCGAGGTGCAGTCGCGCGACGCCCAGGTATCCCAGAACTTCGGCGGTGTCCGTTCTGGTCACCGCGTAGCCCATCAGGCGGCGGCTCGCCTCGAGTGCCTCCTCCCACTCCTCGCGCAGCAGCCGCGCCTGGACGATGATGCGGACGGCATCGTCGGCCCAGCGGCTGCCGGGGTTTTCAGCGACGATCGCTTCCGCTTTCTCGATACTGGCGGCCAGGGCAGTACGCCCTGTCGAGAGGGCGCCCTGCTCGACGTCTTGGCGGCCCTGGTCGAAGAGCTTGTCGGCGTTGTAGTAGGAGTTGTAGTAGACGCAGGCCGCTGAGCCGGTCAGGGCGAACGCGAATAGGATGATATGAGAGAGGACGCGGGTCGGAGCCTCGATCCTATCCGCCAGAGCTGTAAGAAGTCCAGACCCGCCGACCATAATCCGCCAAGTAGTTCACCACCGCGTCGGCCAACGCATCTGCTATCTTCGCCTGATAGGAAGAGGACCGCAACTGCCTCTCCTCGGCACGGTTGGACAGGTAACCTACCTCGACGAGCACGGCCGGCATCGTGGCGCCCACCAGCACCTGGAACGGTCCCTGTTTCACGCCGAGATCCGGCGCGTTCACGGTCGCCGCCATGCTGCGATTGATCGTGGTCGCCAGGACTCTCGATTCCTGAAGATTGGCGGTCGACTGCAGGTCGGTGAGCATGTAGGCGACCGGGTCGAGAGCGGCCTCTGCGTTCGGATCCTCGAACCGGAGCGACGCGTTCTCGCGCAGGGCGACTTGAAGCGCCTCGTCGGTCCTGGCCAGCGCGAGGAAATAGGTCTCGAAGCCGCGCGCGGAATGTGGCTTGCGAGGCATGGAGTTCGCATGGATCGAGATGAAGAGATCGGGAACCGCATCGAACCCGCGTAGCTGCGCTGCCCGCGGCCGGTCGACGAAAGAGATGAGAGTGTCGCGATCGCGGGTCAGAACGACCTCGATATCGCTCTCGCGGCGCAGCCGATCCGCGAGCTGTTTCGCGACGGCGAGCGTAACATCTTTCTCCCTGGTGCCAGCCACCCCGATCGTCCCCGGGTCCCTGCCGCCGTGGCCGGGATCGATCACCACCAGCCAGGAATCGCGTTCGGGCGGCCGCATGGTCACCGGCGGTCGCTCGACCAGGCGACCGTCCATATAACTCCATTGCCGCGGTCGTGCCGAGGGGAGCCACTCGAGGGCCCAGCTCACCGGGATCATCAGCTGGGACCCGCTGGCGTATACGGGGTTCGCCAGCTGGTAGATCCGCTCGCCCACCACGAAGAAGGGTGACCCGGGCGTGAAGCGGACCGACTCGCCGTCCATCCGGACGACGTGGCCGGCGTACGCGTAGCCGAGAGCTTCGGCCAACGAGCCCGCTCGCGCCGCAGGGTAGCCGCGCTCGTCCTCCAAACGGACCGAAAACGACGACCCGTCCCGGACGACGACCAGGTGCTCCGCCGCTGGCAGCGTCCATCCGAGCAGCACCGCGAGCAGCCCTGCCGGAGCCGCGCTAGCGATTCTTCCGTGCACGTCCGATCTCGCGATCCGCCTCACGCCGCTTGATATCCTCCCGCCGGTCCTTGAACTTCTTGCCTTTCGCCAGCGCCAGCTTCAACTTCGCCACCCCGCTCCGGAAGTACACCTCCAGAGGAATCAGGGTCAGTCCCGCCTGTTCCACCCTGCCGATCAGACGGCGGATCTCCTGCTTGTGAAGCAACAGCTTGCGGCGCCGTTTGTGCTCGTGGGCGTCAGGACCCGACGGTCCGTACGGCCCGATGTGCATGTTGTAGAGCCAGGCTTCACCGCCCTCGACACGGGCGTAAGCGTCGGAGAGACTCGCGTTCCCGTGCCGCAACGCCTTGACCTCGCTTCCGGTCAACACCAATCCGACTTCCCACGTCTCCAGGATGTGGTACTGGTGACGGGCTTTCCGGTTACGGGTGACTAGTTTGGTGCTCTCCTTGGACATAGGGAGTTACGGCTGGAGGCCGTTGGGGGGTGCCCTTATTATGACACTTCAAGCCCGCTGGCGCAAGTGAAGTTATTCAAGGACTTCGATCTGTTCGCGCCGCACCCGGCGCATCTCGTAGACCTGAGCGACCTCGGCGCCGAGCACGAAGACGATCGATAGGTAGTAGAACCAGAGGACGACGACCACCAGGGTCGCGATCCCGCCGTAGATCGATTGATAGCTGGCGACTCGCGTCAGGTAGAAGGTGAACCCGACCTTGAGAATCTCCCAACAGACGGCGGTGAAGGCTGCGGCGGTCAGTGCCATCCGCCAAGGTACGCGGCGGGCGGGGACATATTTGTAGAGGAGCAGGAAGAGCAGGAAGATGAATGCCAGCGCGGTGAACCAGGCGGAGGCCCGCTCGGCGAAGCCCACCTGCTCGGGAGACAGACCGACGAACTCGAACCCGCGAGCCATCACCAGGTTGTAGACGATGGTGATGCCGATGTTGAGGATCACCAGAACGCTGGAGACCAGGACCATCTGCGCATCGAAGATCTTACCCTGAATGACGCCGCGGCTCTGCCGCAGATCGAAGATCTCTCTGAGGATGGCCCGCACCGAGCCGAAGAGCCGGGTCGAGAGCCAGACGAAGGCCACAAAGCCGATCAGCCCGATCTCCCTTCTACTGTTGAGGACGCGCTCGATCACCTCCTCGGGCAGATTACGCTCGGCGCTCATTTCGATGGTTCCGGAGAGCACGGGCACGATCGCGTCGAGATACTGACGCAACTGCTCGATCGGCTCGACGCCCGCCGCCTCCGCCGCGGCCTCGAGCGTGAGGCTGATCAAAGAGACGAGAATGAAGAGGAAGGGGACGGCGGCCGCGACGACGCTGAAGGTGAGGCCGCTGGCCAGCACGAAGACGTTATCGTCGTCCGCCTTCTCGGAGACCCTAACGACGTAGTCTTTGAGTGTGGCCCACGACTGCAGCGCAGCGTATTGCGCCCTCCCCAACCACTTGCGTGTTCGGGAGGGCGCATCCACGGGTCCGTGTGCAGGCAACGGCAGGGATGTCCAGGGCGTTCAGCCGCCGCGCCCGGCTCACTCGGCGGCGGACTCGCCGCCGCGCGTCTCGGCCATCCGGTCTTCCAGCTCGCTGCGGGCCGCCCGCGCCGCCTTCTTTCCGGCGTCCAGGGCATGCTCGGCCCGCTCACGGCCCTCCTGGACCTTGCCCTTCGCCACCTCGTACTTCTCCTCGACCTGGCGGCGCCCCTGTGAAAAGGCGTCCTGCAGCGTATCCTGGAGTTCGCCCGCCTTCTCCCCGGCCTGCTCGCGCAGTCGGCGCGCCCGCTCCTTCAGCTCCTGTTGGGTCTCGGCACCCGACTTCGGTGCGAGGAGCAGCGCGGCGGCGGCGCCGATCAGCGCGCCCCAGACGAAGGGGATCAGTCCGGAGCCCGTGCGCTCGATAACAACATAGGGAACACCGTCGTCGTCATAGTCACGCATGAATCTGTCCTTTCACGAATCCGCCGTGTCGAGCGCGCGTCCGTTTCAGTCGCGCAGGGCGCGGCGCAACTCCTCCATATTCACCGGCCTTTTCAGCGCGAGCCAGCGGGCGCCGTCGCCCGGCTCAGGGCCGCGCGCTTTTCCCTCTCTATATAATACGGCGTCGGGGGTGAAATCGTTCACCCGATGCCGCTCGTCCACGGAATCCGCCACCCGAACCTCGTGTCCTTCACGGGTGAGTGCCCGGGCCAGCGCGTCGCGGTGGGGGCCTGCGCCGTCGATCAGAAGGATGCGCCGGGCGGCCATGAACGACCTCGCGAAGCCAAGGCAAGGAAGGGTCCTCTGCAAACCGCGGTTTCCATGGTTGAAGATAGGGAGGCGGGTTCTCTATTTCAACGTTCGGCAATCGCGGATTCCCGAATCCCCAATCAGACATCCACGACGAGCCCATCGTGGGCCGGCTCCACCCCCGCGGGTAGGCGCGCCGCGAGGTCAGAGTAGTCCAGCCGGTGGGTAAGGTGGGTCAAGAAGGTCCGCCGTGCGCCCACGCTCCGCGCTGCGGCGACCGCCTCCTCGACGTTGAAGTGTGTGGGATGCGGGTCACCCCACCAGAGCGCGTTGATCACCAGAGTGTCGATGCCCTGGAGGGCGGCGCGCGACTCATCGGGGATGTTCTTGCCGTCGACAATTACAGCAAGGTCACCGCAGCGGAAGCCGTAAGAATTCATCCGCCCGTGTGGGAAGACGAGGGGCGTCAGCCTCAAGCCGGCGATCTCGAGCTCATCTCCGGCGGTGAACGTCCGGAGATCGATCTCGGGGGCGCTCGTATAGGGCTCGCGCTCGTTCTCGTCATCGAAGATGTAGTCGAAACGGCCACGTAGTATGCCGGCGAACTCGTCGGCGACGTACATGGGCAATGGTGCTCCACTACGCAGGCTGAAGATTCGCAGGTCGTCGATACCGTGCAGGTGGTCGGCGTGCATGTGCGTCAGGAACACCGCGTCTATTCTCGAGACTGCGGCGTCCAACAGCTGCAGGCGAAGCTCCGGCGGCGTATCGACGAGCAGTGCAGCGCCGCGGTCTTCCAGCAGCAGGCAGTGGCGCGAGCGGCTATTGCGTGGGTCGCTAGAGGTGCAGACCGCGCAGCTGCACCCGACGACGGGGACGCCGAAGCTGGTACCGGTTCCCAGGAAGCGCAGCCGCACGGCTCAGAGCGTCTGGATACGGACCATATTGGTCGTCCCGCGCACGTGGAAGGGTACGCCGGCCGTGACGACCACGCGGTCGCCGGCGGCGGCGAATCTGTGCCGCCGCAGCTCGGCGCGCGCGGTCTCCCACATCACCTCATCGCTCGGCGCAGCGCTGCAGAGCGTCGGCAGCACCCCCCAGACCATGGCGAGCTGACGCTGGACGGTCTCGGTGTCGGTCACCGCGACGATCGGAACGGGTGGTCGGCGCGACGAGATCACGCGAGCCGTAAAGCCACTCCGCGTGTAGGTGACTATCGCCGGGGCACGGATCGCGCGCACCGCCTCCAGCGTGGCGCAGGCCACGGCAAGCTCGGTGCTGGCCGGCTCGCTGTCCTCGGGGCCGGCGGGGACGTCGTACGGCGGTCCACTCACCAGTGGCGCCGTCTTGGACTCGACCTCCGCGATGACCCGGCTGAGTGCCAGCACCGCCTCCACGGGGTGGCGCCCGATGGCCGTCTCGGCAGAGAGCATGACGGCGTCCGCGCCGTCGAGGATGGCGTTCGCCACATCCGAGACCTCGGCACGGGTCGGCCGCGTCCGCTCGATCATCGAGTCGAGCATTTCCGTCGCGATGATGACCGGGCGGCCGCGCGCATTAGCCCGGCGAACGATGCGCTTCTGAGCCAGGGGAACCTGTTCGAACGGCAGTTCCGTCCCCAGGTCGCCCCGCGCCACCATCACGGCGTCGCTCGCCTCGAGTATCGGTTCCAACTCCTGCAAGGCCTGGTCCTTCTCGATCTTCGCCAACACCTGGACGTCTTCGCTGACCAGGTCCCGCAGCTCTCGCAGGTTGTCGCCCGAGCGCACGAAGGAAAGCGCCACGTACTCGGCGCCCAGCTCGCGGGCCAGCTCCACGTCTGCACGATCCTTGTCCGTCAGGGCGGGCGCGCTGACGCGGACCCCCGGCAGGTTCAACCCTCTGCCGCGCCTGACCTCGCCGCCTACGATGACCTCGGCCTCGACTCGCCCCCGACTCACGTCCAAGACGCGGACCTCGACCCTGCCGTCGTGGATCAGCACGCGGTCGCCGGCAGAGAGATCGGCGGCCAGTCCCTCGTAGGTCACCGGAATCACCCCGGTCTCCGCCGAGGTCGCCGGAGCCAGCGCGAGGCGATCACCGGGCCTCAGCACTACCGGCGATGGCAATCCGCCCACCCGGATCTTCGGTCCTTGCAGGTCGACAAGCACAGCTACCTGCCTACCGAGACGCTTCGAGCACGCTCGGATCTGCCGCGCTGTGTTGCGTGTCTCCTCCTGTGTGCTGTGGGACATATTGAGGCGAGCGACGTTCATCCCGGCCGAACAAAGCGCCTCCAGCATCGCCGGCTCGGACGAGGCCGGCCCGATGGTGCAGACGATCTTCGTCTTGAGGAAGGAATGGTCGGACAGGCTCATCGGGAGCGCCTGGCCTCGA
>JASFTY010000075.1:0-11477 GCA_050050535.1 Gemmatimonadales bacterium
ACGAGAACACCGGCGCCATCGATATCGTCCTCGACCCCAACAACCCGCGGATCATCTACGCGGCGCTCTGGCAGGCGCGACGAATGGCCTGGGGTATGGAGAGCGGCGGACCCGGCAGCGGGCTGTTCAAGTCGACCGATGGCGGCGACAACTGGACGGAGATAAGCCGCAACAGCGGTCTTCCCGATGGCACGCTCGGCAAGATCGGCATCGCGGTCTCACCGGTGAACTCCGATCGCGTCTGGGCGATCGTCGAGGCCGAGGACGGCGGCGTTTTCCGTTCCGACGACGCGGGCGAAACGTGGCGCCGGGTAAACGACGACCGCAGCCTGCGCCAGCGGGCCTGGTACTACACGCACATCTACGCCGATCCGCAGAACGAGAACACCGTCTACGTGCTGAACGTCGGATTCTATAAGTCGACCGACGGCGGTCGCACCTACGAGAGGGTCGGCACGCCCCACGGTGACAACCACGACCTGTGGATCGCTCCCAATAATTCACTCCGCATGATCGAGGGGAACGACGGCGGCGCCAACGTCACCTACAACGGCGGCGCGACCTGGACACGGCAGGACAACCAGCCGACCGCGCAGTTCTACCACGTCACCACCACCGAGCACTTCCCCTACCACGTCTGCGGCGCCCAGCAGGACAACAGCACGCTCTGCACGCCCAGCCGCACGACGGGCTACGGGATCACGATGCAGGACTGGTACACGGTAGGTGGTTGCGAGAGCGGCTACATCGCGGTCCGCCCCGACAACCCCGACGTCTCCTATGCCGGCTGCTACGGCGGCCAGCTCGGCCGCTACGACCGGGCGACGGGTCAGGAACGCGCCATCAATCCCTGGCCCGACAACCCGATGGGCTGGGGGGCCGCCGATCTCAAGTACCGGTTCCAGTGGACCTACCCGATCGTGCTCTCGCCGTTCGACCCCGATGAGCTGTACGTATCGGCGAACGTAGTCTTCAGGTCGCGAAACGAGGGTCACAGCTGGGAGGTCATCAGCCCCGACCTCACCCGCAACGACAAGAGCAAGCAGATCTCGTCCGGCGGCCCGATCACCAAGGACAACACCAGCGTCGAGTACTACGCCACGATATTCGCGCTCGTGCCGTCGCAACACGACCGCAACACGATCTGGGCCGGCAGCGACGACGGGCTCGTCTGGTTGACCAGGGACGGCGGCGATAATTGGCAGGAGATCACGCCGCGCAACATGCCCGAGTGGGGATTGGTCAGCATCATCGACGAGTCGCCCCACGAGCCCGGCGCCGCCTACCTCGCCGTCAATCGCTACAAGCTGGACGACTTCAGACCCTACATCTTCAAGACCACGGACTACGGTCGAAGCTGGCGGACGATCGTCCGCGGCATCCCGGAGGACCACTACATCCGCGTGGTGCGCGAGGACCCGGTACGTCGCGGCCTGCTCTATGCCGGCGGCGAGTTCGGGGTCTATGTCTCGTTCGACGACGGCGAGCACTGGCAGAGCCTGCAGCTCAACCTGCCGGTCACGCCGGTGCGCGACATGGTGATCGAGGAGAACGACTTGGTTGCTGCCACGCACGGTCGATCATTCTGGATTCTCGATGACCTGACACCGCTCCACCAGCTGGACGGCGAGGTCGCCGCTGCCGATGTCCATCTGTTCGAGCCGCGGACCACGTACCGGATGGACGGGGGCGGTTTCGGCGGCTTCGTGCCGGGTGTGGGGAACAACCCGCCAAACGGCGCGGTGGTCTATTACTACTTGGCCGACGAGCCGGAAGAAGAAGTCAAGCTCGCCTTTCTCGAGGCCGACGGTACGTTGATCCGCGAGTTCTCCAGCGAGCCCGAGTCCGGCCGCGAGGAGGGCGATGTCGCGGTCGAGGCCGGGATGAACCGCTTCGTCTGGAACCTGCGCTACCCCGACGCCAGCCGCTTCCCCGGCATGATCATGTGGGCGGGCACGACGGTCGGTCCGCGCGCCGTACCCGGCACCTATCAGGTGCGGCTGACGGTGGGGGAGCGCGAGCTGACCGAGAGCTTCGAGGTCGTGAAAGACCCGCGCATCGATGCGACTCGGGCGGACCTGCAGGAGCAGTTCGATTTCCTGATCCGCATCCGCGACCGCGTGAGCGAGGCGAACGACGCCGTCGCGCGGATCCGCGACATCCGGGGGCAGATCGACGCCGCCGTACAGCGCGTCGAAGGCGAGCCGTTCGCCGACCAGGTCGCGGAGCGGGCGCGCCGGATCAAGGAGGCACTCTCCGAGGTCGAGAACGCCATCTATCAGACGAAGAACCGTAGCCGCCAGGACCCGCTCAACTATCCGATCAGGCTGAACAACAAGATCGCGGCCCTGACGGGTGTCGTATCGAGCGCCGACGCGAAGCCGACCCGGCAGTCGTACGACGTGTTCGAGGACCTGTCGGGCCAGCTGCAGGTCCAGCTCGATCGGCTGGACGATATCATCGCCACCGATGTCCCGGCGTTCAACGCGGTGATGGCGGAGCACGCCGTACCCGCGGTCATCGTCCGGGAGACGGAGGGTCCTCGGTAGGCGGTGGACGGTGTGCGGTGGGCGGTAGCCACCGACCACCTTACCACCAGACTGTCAACAGTCGATGGGCTCCAACGATAGCGGGACTTGCTTGTGCCGCGGGCCTGGGGTAACGTGCGCTTCACAGCGGGCCGTAGCTTGTTCTCGAAACAGGGCATCAGATGGATTCCGACGTCAACTCGGCCGACTCGGGGAGCGATTCTTCGGAGAGCGGTGTGCCGGGAAGCGACACACCGGGGAGGGGCCGCCGAGGCGACGAGCTCGAACAACTGCTCAGGAGCGAACTAGCGCCCGAGCTGGAGGTCGTGAGGCGGATCGGTCGCGGCTCGATGGCGCAGGTATACCTCGCCCGGGAGCGGCCGCTGAAGCGGATGGTCGCCATCAAGGTGCTGTCGCCGAAGCTCGCCCGGGACGAGCGGGCGCGCCTGCGCTTCGAGCGTGAGGCGCAGGCGGTTGCCGGGCTCTCTCACCCGAACATCGTCTCGGTCCATGGGGTCGGCCGGCTGTCCAACGATCTGCCCTATTTCGTGATGCAGTATGTGAAGGGGCGGACGTTGGAGGAGCGTCTGCGGGCCGAGGGCCCACTGCCGGTCGGCGAAGCGCGAAATGCCATCGTCGAGGTCGCGTCGGCGCTGGCCGCGGCCCACCAGAAGGGAATCGTCCACCGCGATGTCCGGGCCGACAACGTGCTCCACGAGTCGGAGTCCGGGCGGGCCCTGCTCAGCGACTTCGGGATCGTGGCGATACTCGCCAGCGCCGAGTCGGGTCAGGCCGCCCGCCTGACGAAGACCGGTGAGTTGGTCGGCGACCCCGCTCACATGAGCCCCGAGCAGCTCTCGGGTCAGGACGTGACCGAGCTCAGCGACGTCTATGCGCTGGGGCTGATGGGATACGAGCTGTTGACCGGGCGCGGTCCCTACGACGTGAAGTCGCGGCGCGAGGCGATCACGGCCCACATGCAGTGGGAGCCGCGAAGACTCTCGGAGCTGCGCGCTGACGTGGACCCGGATCTCGAGGCGGTGCTCACGCGCTGCCTCGCCAAAGAGCCCGAGCATCGGCCCAGAGCCGCCGACGTCGCTCGCCGGCTCGCCGCACCGGCCGAGCTGACGCCCGTGCCGCGGGGGACAGAGCCGCAGCCGGAGACCCTGCTCGCTAGGCTCAAAGAGCGCCGCCTGCCGCAGATCATGATCGGGTACGGCGGCTTCGCCGGGGTCCTGATCACCTGGGCGTGGACACTCGTCGAGAGTCAGACGCTGCCGAGACGGGCGTTCGACCTGGCGCTGGTCGCGGTGGTGACCGGGTTTCCCGCCGTGCTCACCGGTGCCTGGTTCCACGGCAAGAAGGGGCGGCAGCGGTTCGAGCCCATCGAGTACTGGGTCTTCGGCGGCCTGGCGCTCATCTGGCTCGTGGTGAGCGCCTTCATCCTCGTCAAGTGGCGGCACGGCTGACTCTCAGTCGCCGAGCTCTCCCCCATCCGTTCTGAGCGGGGACCCTGAGGGCGGGGCGTTGTCCTGCTACGGCGTGGGGCAGGTTGACGGCGCGCGGGGTCAGCGGTAGCTTAGTAAATCATGACTTACTCAGTAATCGCCTACTCAGCTGCAGCTTACGTAGCCCCCTCCCTGGCCCGTCGATGCGGTCGGGCCCGCGTTCCTGAGCGGGCGCGGTCCCGGCTCGCCGGTATCTGGGGGGATCCTCGATGAAGCGGCAGAATCCGTTCCGCGTGGGCGGCACAGTGATCGGTGAGTACTTCACCGACCGGGCCGACGAGTTGAAGCGGATCGGCGCGGCGCTGAGCGAGCCGGGTGCGAAGCTGCTCGTCTACGGCCCGCGACGCATGGGGAAGTCGTCGGCGATCGAGTCGGCGGTGCTGAGGCAGTGGTCGCTGGGTCGGCCGGCGGTGATGGCCGACCTGTCGACCGCGACGACGGTGGCGGACATGGCGACGCGGATCCTCCAGGCGGCGACGCGCCAGCTGCGCTCGATGTGGGAGAACGTGGTGGCTGACCTAGTGAGCCGGCTGCGGGTGGGTGTCTCTCTGGTGCCCGATCCCGCCACGGGTCACCCGACGCTGGCTTTCGATGTGGGCCGGCGCAGCGCTCCCCTGGAGGAACAGCGGAGCACGTTGGCCGAGTCGTTGGATGCGGTCGAGCGGTTGGCGGAGCAGCGGGGTCAGCCGGTCGGAGTCGTGCTCGATGAGTTCCAGGAGATCCATCGTTTCGGCGGTGAGGAGGCCGAGTGGCACCTGCGCGGCGTGATGCAGGGCCATCGGCATCTGAGCTACGTGCTGGCGGGCTCGAAGGAGAGTCTGATCCAGGCGATGACGGGGAAGAGCCGGGCCTTTTTCAAGCTGTTCGAGCTGTTGCCTTTCGGTCCGATAGATGAGGAACACCTGGCGCGCTGGATCGAGTCGCGGCTGGAGACGCACGGCGTACGACCCGCCGGCGGCGGCGGCAGGATCGTCGAGCTGGCGCGGCCCCGGACCCGTGACATCATCCAGCTGGCCCGCGCCGCCTTCGAGGTCGGTGCGCGGGACGGGGTTCTGGCGGAGGGCGATGTCGAGCGCGCCCTCGACCGGGTGGTGGATGAAGAGTACGACCTGCTGCGCGCCGAGTGGGAGCGGCGCACGGCGCTGCAACAGAACGTGCTGCGGGCGATCGCCGCCGGCGAGCGCAAGCTATTCTCGGAGGCGACGCGCGATCGATACGGTCTGCGCGGCAGCTCCTATGTGGCTTCCTCGCTCGACGCGCTGATCGAGGCGGACATCGTGGTGAAGAAAGGAGAAGGCGAGTACACGTTCGATAGTCCCTTCATGCGGCGCTGGGTCGTTCGTTGCACGCTGCCCGACGTGGGGATCGTCGGCAGGTAATCCGGTTAGGAATCCGGCAATCCATGATCAAAGTTCGCTGAAAAAGGTCCGTGGAATCGGGTCGGCGCCGGGGGACCGCTCGCTCCGGCCGACCCGGCAGTCGGGGCCGGTGCACCCCGCGAGGGCATCGGGTTGTCCAACCGCGGAGCTGACGTGGCGATCGGAGCCGGGTCGCCAAAACCAGCTCCGCTCGTCGGTCCCCCGGCGCCTCCCCGGCAGAGTACCTTCGACGTCTTTCAGCGACCTTTGATCATGGATTGCTCTGCCGTACAGCATCGATGACCTCTCGCAGCGCCGCGTATATCGCGGGGTTACCCGCCACGAACGCCCCTTGCTTGACGACGTCGTCCGATCCCGACAGGTCCGTGATGATGCCGCCCGCCTCGCGCAGGATCAGCACGCCCGCCGCCACGTCCCACGGCGCCAGGTGCAGCTCCCAGAAACCATCCAGCCGGCCGCTGGCCAGGTCGCAGAGATCGATGGCGGCCGAGCCGGTGCGCCGCACGCCGCTCGTCCGGGCCAGGATCGCGCGGAACTGAGGCAGGTACTGGTCGAGCAGCTCGGTCTTCTTGAACGGGAAGCCGGTGCCGATCAACGCCTGCTTGAGCTCGACCACGCGCGAGACGCTGATGGGATGCCCATCCTTCTCGGCGCCTCCTCCGCGGCGCGCCGAGCATGTCTCCCAGTGGCCGCTGTCGAGCACCACGCCGACGGCGGGCCCGGCGCCGTCGACGGCGGCGATGGAGACGGAGTGGTAAGGGTAACCGTGGAGGTAGTTGGTGGTGCCGTCCAGCGGGTCGATGTACCAGGTCACCTCGGCCCGCTCGGGGGCCGGACCGCCCCAATCGCTCTCTTCGGCGGCGATGGCGTGATCGGGGAAGGCACGGCGCAGTTCCGCCACCGCGGCCTCCTCGGCCGCGTGGTCCACCTCGCTCACCCAATCGGAGTGGCCCTTCTCGACCCAGGCGCCGGGGTCGAGCGGCCGGTGGCGGCGGTGCACGTCGGCGGCGGCGCGGGCGGCGGTCAGGGCGGTGTGGAGCAGGTCGTCGAGTGAGTTCATAGCTTGATTATGTCGTTGTCGTACGGTAGCTTACTCGGCTGATCGGCGCTGCGAACCGCCTCGATTATCGGTTCTCGCTATCCACAGTTCAACAGGTGATCGATGACCGATCCCAAACCCCGAATATTCAGCGGGATCCAGCCATCCGGCGAGCTCCACATCGGTAACTACCTGGGCGCGGTGAGCCAGTGGCTCGGGCTCCAGGATGACTACGACTGCTTCTTTTGCATCGTCGACCTGCACGCCATCACCCAGTCGTTCGAGCCGCAGCAGCTGCCGCGTCAGATCTATGATATGGCGCTCACGCTGCTGGCGGCCGGCCTCGACCCTGAGAGATGCACGATCTTCGTGCAGTCGGACGTACCAGAGCACAGCGAGCTGGCCTGGGTCTTCACCACCGTGACGCCGCTGGGCGAACTGGAGCGGATGACCCAGTACAAGGACAAGGCGGCGCGCCAGGAATCGGTGCTGGCGGGGCTGCTCAACTACCCCATCCTCCAGGCCGCCGACATTCTGCTCTATCACGCGCTGGGCGTACCGGTCGGTGAGGACCAGGTGCAGCATGTCGAGCTGACGCGTGAGATCGCCCGCAAGTGGAACGCCCGCTTCGGCGAGTACTTCCCGGAGCCGGAAGCGATCGTCGGCAAGGTCCGCCGCGTGCTCGGGCTCGACGGCCAGGCCAAGATGTCGAAGTCGATCGGCAACACGATCGGTGTTCTGGAATCGGCGGACGAGATCTGGGAGAAGATCCGCGTCGCGCTAACCGACCCGCAGCGCAAGCGGCGCGCCGACCCGGGCAACCCGAACGTCTGCAACATCTTCAGCCTGCACCGCCATTTCTCGAGCGAAGCGGATATCGCCTGGTCGGACGAGGGGTGCCGCAGCGCGGGCATCGGGTGTATCGATTGCAAGCGCCGCCTGACCGATAACATCGTCGAGGCGCTGCGCCCAATTCGCGAGCGGGCGATGCAGCTCAAACAGCAACCCGGCTACGTGCTCGAGGTGCTGCGCGACGGTGCGGAGCGTGCCCGCACGGTCAGCCGCGAGACCATGGCCGAGGTGCGCCGGCGCATGGGCTTGCTACCCGCCAGCGGGCCGGCCCGAGACGCGACGGAGTGAGGACCCCACAATGGATTGGTTCGACCCGAGCTGGATCGAAACGCTGAGGCTCGGCCTGTTGGGCAGGCTCGCCCTCGCTGCCGCGCTCGGCGGTATCGTCGGCCTCGAGCGCGAGCTCTCGAGCAAGCCGGCGGGCCTCCGCACCAACATGCTGATCTGCGTCGGCGCGACCCTCTTGATGGACATCTCGCAGATGGTGGCTGACGCTGCTACGGTCGGGCCGGCCGACCCGGGTCGCATCGCCGCACAGGTCGTTTCGGGGATCGGTTTCATCGGTGCCGGCACGATCCTCGTCCACCGCGGTAGCGTCGTCGGGCTCACGACCGCCGCCACCCTCTGGGTCGTGGCCGCCGTCGGACTCGCCGTCGGCGCCCACGCCTACGTCGCGGCGATCGGCGCCACCGCGCTCGTCGTCCTGACGCTCATCTTCCTCGGCAGGGTCGAGAGCTTCCTCTTCCACCGCCGCACCGCCGTCACCCTCGAGGTGAGCACCGACCCCGACGCCGCAGTCCTCGAACGAGTCGTCGACCACATCGAGCGGCACGGCCTGCGCGCCAAGCCCGAGAAACTGGAGAAACAGAGAGAGCGCTTCCGCGCCGCTTACGAGATCATTGGCCGCGGCCGAGCCCGCGACGCGGCGCTACGCGAGCTGGCGTCGCTGGAAGGTGTAAGGAGAATTACGGTACACTGACCCCCCCTCAACACGAGACCGCCACTGGCATTATAATATGAGAGGTCGGCCCGACGGCTCGAACATGACTCCCCCTCCTCCCCGCCGTTTCGTCATCGACATGTACTCCTCGCGTTATCCCCTCTGGTGCATGCCCGAGGAGGATGCGGAGAGGATTCGCGCTGCTCTGCCGCCGGGCTGGGAGGTGGTGCGGGTGCGGGAGGAGGCGGATGGTTCGGGCGACGGCGCTACGAGTGTGAGCGCTGCGGTACTGGCGGCGCTCGAGGGTGCGGAGGTGTACTGCGGGTTCGGGATCCCACGCGAGGTACTGGCTGCGGGGGCGGATCTCCGCTGGGTCCACTCTGGGGCGGCGGGCGTCGGTGGTTCGCTATACCCCGAGATGCTGGAGAGCGATGTGATCTTCACCAACTCGGCGGGTACGCACGGTGTTCCGGTGGCGGAGCACGCGGTGGCGATGATGTTCTACTTCGCCCGGGCGTTGGATCAGGTAGCGGCGAGTCGGCGGGCGGGCCGGCTCTGGGATCGAGAGCGAGTCGCCCGTGTGCCGGGCCCGATCGGCGAGCTGGTCGACTCGGTGGTTGGGATCATCGGGTTCGGTGGGATCGGCCGTGAGATCGGGCGGCGGGCGAAGGGCCTCGGCATGCGGGTCTGGGCGGTCGACCGGGACACGGGGTCCGCGTCGCACGATGTCGAACGGCTGGTCGTGCCCGAGGATCTCGAGACGGTCCTCGCGGGTAGCGACTACGTGGTGATCAGCGTGCCGCACACGGCGGAGACCGATGGGCTGATCGGCGCGGCGGAGCTTGCCGCGATGAAGAGTAGCGCGGTGCTGATCAACGTGGCGCGCGGGCGGATCGTGGACGAGGAGGCGCTGATCGAGGCGCTGCGGGCGGGCTCGATCCGCGGCGCCGGCCTCGACGTCTACCGAGAGGAGCCGCTCCCCGAGGACAGCCCGTTGTGGGAGCTGGACAACGTCTGCCTGACCCCGCACCTGGCCGGGGTCAGCCCGCGCTTCTGGGAGCGGGAGACGGAGCTGATCCTCGAGAACACGCGGCGCTACCTCGCCGGCGCGCCTCTGCTGAACGTGGTGGATAAGCGGGCGGGTTACTAGGAGCAGGACATGGAGAAAATACTGAGAGCGGCGATCGAGCGCGGAGCCAGCGACCTGCACATCAAGGCCGGCGACGTGTTCCGGGCGCGGATCCACGGCGAGCTGGTACCGATGACCAAGCAGCTACTGACGCCGGAACAGACGCGCGAGGTCGCGTTGCGCCTCATTCCGAACGAGCGCGATCGCAACAACATCGACCGAATCACCGATTACGACTGCGCTTGGGGCGTGCCGGGCCTGGGCCGCTTCCGCGTCAACATCCTCAAACAGCGCGGCAGCTTCATGATCGTGCTGCGGATCATCCCGGTAGAGATCCCCAAGTTCGATCAGCTCGGACTGCCCAAGGTTCTGCCCGAGATCTCGTCATTGCCGCGCGGACTCATACTCGTCACTGGCGTCACCGGGTCCGGTAAGACGACGACCCAGGCGGCGATGATCAACTACATCAACCAGAACTTCAAGCGCCACGTGATCACGCTCGAGAACCCGATCGAGTATCTGCATCGCGACATCAATTGCTCGATCACCCAGCGCGAGGTCGGCACCGACACGAGCTCGTTCCAGACGGGACTGCGCGCCGCGCTGCGCGAGGACCCCGACATCATCCTGATCGGTGAGATGCGCGATACGGAAACGATCGACACCGCGATCAAGGCGTGCGAGACGGGCCACCTCGTGATCTCGACCCTGCACACGCCGGACGCGGCGACGACGATCAGTCGAACCATCTCGGTCTTTCCGCCGGAGGAGCAGGAGATGCTGCGGGTGCGGCTGGCGGAGTCGCTGGCGGCGGTCATATCGCAGCGCCTGCTGCCGCGGGCCGACGGGAACGGGCGCGTGCTGGCCGCCGAGGTGATGGTGGTGACCGGCGCGATACGTGACTGTATCCTTCAGCCGGAGAAGTTCTCCGAGATCCGACAGCTCATGGAGGAAGGCCGCTCGCAGTACGGGATGCAGACGTTCGATCAGCACCTGATGGATCTGGTCCGGTCCGGAGCCGTGGACTACGAGACGGCGAAGAACGCCGCGACGAACCCGGCCGACTTCGAGCTGCGCATGAAGACGCTGGGCGAGGACCAACTGGTAGAGGGTCTGATTTGAGGCTCGAGGGCGTCATCCTGCCGGTGACGACGCCGTACGACGAAGCCAGCGGCGCGGTCGCACCGATATCTTTCCGTGACAACCTCCGCGCCTGGCTCAGAGCGGACGTCCACGGGTTCGTGATCGCCGGCTCCACAGGCGAGGCGCCGCTGCTCGATGAGGACGAGATCGTCCGGATGGTCGAGTGGGCGCGGGATATCGTGCCGCCCGAGAAGATTCTCATCGCGGGGACCGGCGCGGAATCGACGCGGGCGACGGTGCGGGCGACGCGCGCCGTGGCGGAGGTGGGCGCCGACGCCGTCCTGGTCCGGGCGCCCAGCTACTACCGCGGGCGGATGGACCCGGAGACGCTGCGGCAGCACTACGAGACGGTCGCAGACTCGATCCCCATCCCCATCATCCTCTACAACGTCCCGCACCTCGTGCCGGTCGAGGTCACGCCCGGGCTGCTGGCGGAGCTCGGCAGCCACCCCAACGTCGCGGGGATCAAAGACTCGACCGGCGACTTGAAGATCCTCGGTGCGCACCTCGACGCGGCGCCCGAGGACTGCCGGGTCATGGTCGGCGCCGGCTCGAAGCTGTACGCCGCTCTGGAGATGGGCGCCGCCGGGGGCATCGTCGCCGTCGGTTGCCTCGCCCCACAGCTCGCCGTGGAGGTGTACGAGAAGTTTCGGGCCGACGAGGCGGGAGCGGCCGGGGCGGCGCAGGATCGCATCTCGTCGCCGCACACGAAGATCGTGCGCGACCTGGGCGTCGCCGGTGTGAAGTACGCGCTGGACCTCCTGGGCTACGCGGGCGGTGCGCCGCGCGCGCCGCTCAGACCGCTGGACGAGAAGGGCCGCGCACAGGTGCGAGCCGAGCTGAGTCGCGCTCGACTCCTGGAGGGCGCAGGCGATGGCTGAGCTCATCCCGCTGCTGCTCTTGATCGTGGCCTTCGCCATCGGCCTGGTGCTCGTACCGTTCGGCCTGCCGGGGCTCTG
>JASFTY010000076.1:0-11445 GCA_050050535.1 Gemmatimonadales bacterium
CCGCGGCATCAACCAGACCCAGGTCAGACCCGAGATCGGCCTGACCTTCGCGTCGGCGTTGCGCGCCTTCTTGCGACAGGACCCCAACATCATCCTGGTCGGTGAGATCCGTGACATGGAGACGGCATCGATCGCCATCAAGGCCGCGCTCACCGGTCACCTCGTGCTATCGACCCTGCACACCAACGACGCGGCCTCGACCATCACGCGTCTGATCGATATCGGGGTCGAGCCCTTCAACGTCGCCTCGGCGGTCAACCTCGTGACGGCCCAGCGACTGGTGCGCCGCATCTGCACCAACTGCCGGGCCGAGACCAGGTACGATGCGGATATGTTGGAGGCCGCCGAGATTCCCCCTGAGAAGAGCGCGCAGTTGAAGTTCTACAAGGGCGAGGGATGCGATCACTGCGACGGTACGGGCTACCGCGGTCGCCAGGGCCTCTACGAGGTCATGCCGGTCACCCCCATGATCCGCCGCATGATCATGCACGGGGACAGTGCCGACGTCATGAAGCAACAGGCGGTCGATGACGGAATGCTGACCCTGCGCGATGATGGGTTGATAAAGGTAAACAGGGGGATTACCACGCTGGAGGAGATCCTTAAGGAGACTGCGGCGTAGTCTCGCGGCCAGCCCGCCGATGGCCGACCTCATCGCTTCGGCCTGCGGACCGGGAACTACCTCCCCTGCCGTGAGTAACATAGCCTCATGGATCGTTCGGCCGCCTCCCGACCCCCTGGTTGGTGGCCTGGCGTAAGAACTCCGAGCCATACGGGTAGCTGGCAGCCTCGCCACGAGGCGCTAATTACGGGCACGAGCACATGACGACACTCAGCGTACGCGGACTACTCGAGGAGATGATCGATCGCGGGGCGTCCGACCTGCATCTGACAGCCGGTGACCGACCGAAGCTCCGAGTCGATGGCGATCTGACCGACGCCAACGTCGATCACGTGCTTACTCCGAAAGACACTCTGCAACTCACCTACTCGATATTGACCGAGAGCCAGAAGAAGAGGTTCGAGCAGGAGGACGAGCTCGACTTCTCGTTCGGCATTCAGAACCTCGCCCGCTTCCGTGGCAACGCGTACCGCCAGCGCGGCTGCGTCGCCATGGCGATCCGGCTCATCCCGTTCAACATCCAGACGTTCGAGCAGCTCGGCCTGCCTCCGATCCTCAGGAAACTGTCGGAGCGTCCGCGCGGATTGGTCCTCGTCACCGGGCCTACCGGCTCGGGCAAGTCGACGACACTCGCCGCGATGGTCAATCACATCAATCAGACGCGCAGGGGCCATATCATCACGATCGAGGAGCCGATCGAGTTCATCCACCGGCACAACCACTGCATGATCAATCAGCGCGAGGTCGGCAGCGATACCCAGAGCTTCGCCAACGCCCTCAAGTACGCGCTGCGCCAGGACCCCGATGTCCTGCTCGTGGGTGAGATGCGCGATCTCGAGACGATCGCCATGACGCTGACCGCGGCCGAGACCGGTCACCTGGCGCTGGCTACCCTGCACACCAACTCGGCGGCGGAGAGCATCAACCGGATCATCGACGTCTTCCCGTCGCACCAGCAGTCGCAGGTACGGGCCCAGCTCTCCTTCGTGCTCGAGGGTGTGGTGACTCAGACGCTCCTGCCCAAAGCGCGCGGACGAGGCCGCTCCGTCGCCTGTGAGATTCTCGTCGCCACGCCCGCCATTCGTTCCGTTATCCGGGAAGCGAAAGTCCAGCAGATCTACGGCCTCATGCAGGCCGGTAAGAAGCACGGGATGCAGACGCTGAACGACGCTCTCTACCAGCTCTACCTGAACGGCGAGGTCAAGCTGGAGGAGTGCCTCAAACGGTCGTCCGACCCGAACGAGCTGCTCAGATTGGCGGGTGAGCCCGTTCCGGCCTAGAATTGGTTAGAGTGCGACACTCGGTCGCACGGTGCTACAGCAATCGGTTCGTGGGGATTAAGAGATGCCTGTCTTCATCTACAGTGCAAAGACGGTAACAGGAGAGATCCAGACCGGTAACGTCGACCTGCCAAACCGCGAGGCCGTCATCGGCTATCTGCGGCGGCAGCGACTCATCCCAGTGACGGTCAGGGAGAAGCCGAAGGACATCAGCTTCGTCATCGGCCGTCGCGTGAAGATGAAGGAGACGGTGCACTTCACCAGACAGTTCGCCACCATGGTGAACTCGGGCTTGCCCCTGGTGCAGTGCCTGGAGATCCTCGGCCAGCAGACTGAAAACAAGTTCCTGGCCGGGAGCATCAAGGAGGTCCAGGCCGACGTCGAGTCGGGTGCCACGCTGGCCGACGCGCTCCGCAACCACCCGAAGGTATTCAGCGAGTTGTACGTGAACATGGTGGCGGCCGGTGAGGCCGGCGGTATCCTGGACACGGTTCTGCTGCGGCTATCCGTGTTCCTGGAGAAGAACGAAGCGCTGGTTCGGAAGGTCAAAGGCGCGATGATTTACCCGGCCGTCATTCTCGCCGTCGCGGTCATCGCCGTCACCGTACTGCTCATCTTCGTGATCCCCACCTTCGAGAACATGTTCTCCAGCGTCAACCTGACGCTGCCGGCCCCGACGCGCCTCGTCATCTGGATGTCGGACATGCTCCAGACCTACTGGTGGTTGATGCTCGGTCTGTTCGCCGCCGGCATCTACAGCATTCGCATGTACTACAAGACATCCGCCGGCCGGCTCGCCCTCGACAGGCTGATGCTCCGTATACCCGTCCTCGGTGACCTGCTGCGCAAAACCGCCGTCGCCCGCTTCACGCGGACCCTCGGTACCCTCCTGTCCTCCGGCGTCTCGATCCTCGACGGACTCGAGATCACCGCACGAACCGCCGGTAACCGCGTCATCCACGACGCCGTGATGCGCAGCCGCTCCTCGATCGCCGGTGGTGAGACGATCGCCGAACCCCTCAAACAGTCGGGCGTCTTCCCACCCATGGTCACTCAGATGATCAACGTCGGCGAACAGACCGGTACGATCGACGAAATGCTCGACAAGATCGCCGACTTCTACGACGACGAGGTCGATACCGCCGTGGAAGCGCTGCTCGCCGCGATGGAGCCCTTGCTCATCGTCTTCCTCGGTGTCGTCGTCGGCGGAATGATCGTGTCGATGTACCTGCCGATCTTCGACATGATCAACGTCGTAGGCCAGTAGCCCGCTTCGCGTGCGACGGCCGGCGCCCACCGCTTGCCGGGCGCCGGCCCCACGCCCCGCACCGCACCGCCTCCGATCACTTGTCAGCTGGCCTACCGCCACACACCGCGCTCTTGCATTTTGCAAGAGCCGGTATTATCCTTTTTCCCGCTAAGTCGACCGGTTACGACCACATGACCGCCTCCATGAAGTCCCTTCCCCCTCAGCGATTGCCGTCAGTTAGATCGTCGCGGTTGCGATAGCGAGGTTCTCTTTTGATGGGGGTATCGGCATCCAGGCCAGCGCGTGAGCCGGCGGGCGAGGGGTCGCCTGCGGCTCCCGGTTCCGACGTGGGCCGAGCACCCTCGCCGCGGGCCCCCGTTCAGCAGAGCTGGATGGGGGCTGGGGCCTGGGAAGGGTCGCGGGGCCTGGAGATCCTGCGCTGGGTCTACATGGCGCGGCTGGGGCTGGCGGGCGGTGTGTTCGCCGCCGCCGTCTTCGTTTGGTCGGCTGCCGAGCCGGTTTGGACGCTGGCGGCGACGCTGGCTCTCGTGGTGACCCTGATCCACACACCTGCCTCCTACTGGTACACACACCTGAGGGAGCAACGCCCGGGTACAAGCTTTTTCTACGCGCAGGCGGTGCTCGACGTCGTGCTGGTGACCTTGGTCGTGGACAGGACGGGCGGCAGCGAGAGCGTTGTGTCACCGCTCTACATCCTCCTGATCAGCGCCTACACGCTGTTGCTCCCGCTACGCAGCGGCTTGCTCGTCACGCTGCTGGCCTGCGTGGCGTACATCGCCGATGTGGTGTGGGCACAGGGGACCGACGTGAACATGGTGGTGGCTCTGCAGCTGGGGATCTTCGTGTCGGTGGCCCTGGTGGTGGGCTTGATCAGCACGAAGCTTCGGGAGACCGGCGCCGAGCTGAGCTCGATGGAGGATGCGCTGGAGCAGCTGCGCCTCGATACGGGAGACATACTGGGCAACATTCCGACCGCCGTCCTCACCATCGATGGCGAGGGGCGGCTCGCCTATGCGAACCCGGCCGCGCAGGAACTGCTCGGCATCTCGCTGGTCGAGTGGCTCGACCGGCCGGTGATGGATGAGCTGGGCCGCCGCTCGACCGGCCTGCGAACGGTCATCGACCGCACGCGCAAGCACAGCATACCGGTGGCCAGCGCCGAGATCCGGGTGCGGCACGGCGGAGCCGAGGTGCCGGTCGGTGTCAGCACGGCGGTGCTGGAGCGGCGCGAGGGCCCGCCCTCGGTCACGGCGATCATGCGTGATATCTCGGATCGGGTTCGGATGGAGAGGCTCAGGCAGCGAACCGAGCGCCTGGAGGCGGTGGCCGAGCTCTCCGCCTCGCTCGCCCACGAGATCAAGAACCCGCTCGCCTCGATCAGCAGTTCGGTCCAGCAGCTGGGTCTGGGCAAGGACGCGGACGACGATGATCGCCTGCTGTCGCAGTTGATCCTGAAGGAGTCGGATCGGCTCTCGCGTCTGCTGAGCGATTTCATCGACTTCGCCCGCGTCCGCATCGAGAGAACGCGGGAGCTGGACCTGCGCGAGATCGTGAGTCACGCGCTGCAAATGGTCCGGCAACATCCGGCGTACGGCGATGATGTCGAGCTGCGGGTATCGCTCGACGAGGCGCCGGTCCTGTTCGAGGGAGATGAGGACCTGATGCACCGGGTGGTGACCAACCTCGTGCTCAACGCGATGCAGACGGCGCCGACCGGTAGCAAGACCGTTGTCGAGGTTGAGGCTCGCAGCGGGGAAGGCGATTCGGCACCGCCGGACATCGATATCGAGAATCCGGCCATCTTGCAGGTCGCCGACAACGGCCCCGGCATTGAGGAGATCGATCTGAAGCGGATCTTCGATCCGTTCTTCACCAAGCGGCGCGGCGGAAGCGGGCTCGGACTGGCGATCGTCCATCGGGCGGTCCGCGAACACCGGGGCACCGTCCTCGTCACATCGAGCCCGGGGGCCGGTACCCGCTTCACCGTCTGCCTACCTCGGAAGGAATCCCCCGCCCCAACTGAAGCTGCAGGGGAGAAAAGGTCGTGACGAGAGACAGGCCGAGAATCCTGATCGTCGATGACGAGGAGAGCCTGGTCGAGACGCTACAGGTTCTACTGAAACGTGAGGGCTTCGACACGGTCACAGCCTTATCCGGTGACGAGGCTATCGAGAAACTGAATGCGGAGCCGGACGTCGTACTGACCGACATTCGCATGCCGAAGGTCAGCGGGATCGATGTGCTGGCCGAGACCCGCTCGAGACGCCCCGACGTGCCCGTCGTGCTGATGACGGCCCAGGCATCGCTGCAATCGGCGATCCAGGCGGTCAACAAGGGCGCCTTCTACTACGTGCAGAAGCCGTTCACCAACGAAGAGCTGTTGGCCATCCTGCGCAAGGCGTTGGATTTCGCGCGAGTCAAGCTCGAGAATCGGTCGCTGCGGCACGAGATCCGTAAGCGCGATGCGCGCGCCGCGTCGAAGCCGATCGGCAAGTGCCGCAACTTTCTCGACGCCCTGCAGGTCGCCGAGACGGTTGCACCTACCGAATCGACGGTCCTGGTTCAAGGCGAGAGCGGCACGGGCAAGGAGGTGCTGGCTCGCTACATACACGAGCTGTCCAATCGCGCCGAGAATTCCTTTCTCAGCATCAACTGCGGCGCGCTGCCCGAGAGTTTGCTCGAGTCGGAGTTGTTCGGTCACGTGAAGGGCAGCTTCACCGGCGCGCTGAAGGACAAGCAGGGTCTGTTCTACGCGGCCAACGGCGGCACGCTGTTACTGGATGAGGTCGGCGAGATGGTGCCGGCGACGCAGGTGCGACTGCTCCATGTGTTGCAGCAGCACGAGGTGATACCCGTGGGGGCGACGGAGCCGATTCAGGTCGACGTTCGCATTGTGGCCGCGACCAATGCCGATCTCGATGAACAGATCCGCCACGGCAACTTCCGCACCGACCTCTTCTACCGGCTGAACGTGATCGCCATCCACCTGCCACCGCTACGCGAGCGGCGCGACGACATCCCGTTGCTGGCGGAGAACTTCCTCCAGCGGTTCGCAGGACGGCGCGGAGCAGAGCCGAAACGCCTGGCCGAGGGCGCCCTGGAGACTCTGATGGAGTACGATTGGCCGGGCAACGTGCGCGAGTTGGAGAACGCCCTGGAGCGCGCCGTCGCGATGACGCCGGGCGATCTGATCGGCAGGGAGGTCCTGCCGGAACGGGTCCTCGAGCGGCAGCCGATGCCGCTGGTCAGCGGGCAGGTGCCTGCGAACCCGCCGCTCGAGGTGATCGAGCGGGCGTACATCGAGTGGGTGTTGAGAGCTGAAGGCGGTAACAAGACGCGTGCCGCCGAGATCCTCGGCATCGATCCCTCGACTCTCTATCGGAAGCTGGCCCGCTTTGATGCCGGCGAGTGATCGACGCGTTGCGGCGCGCCTCGCCTACGTTGTCGCTGCGGCACTCGTAGTCCGCGGCCTCTTCTTCTGGCTCCGCGGCGAGTACCTCGATTGGGACGAGGCGATGTACCTGCTGATCGCCCGGACCGTCCTCGAGGTCGGTGGCCCGTACCTCAACGGTCTGCCCCACACGGCACTCGGACCGTTCGTGCCCCTGGCGAGCGCCGCCGTAACGAGTCTCTTGGGACTCGAGCTGCTCGTGGCGCAGCGGGTCATCTCGGCCCTCGCCGGCGCGCTGCTCGTCGTGCCGGTCTGGTACCTGCTACGGCGCAGCGCCGGATCTCGAGTCGCTTGGACGGCGGTTCCCCTGTTGATCGCCTGGCCGGCGCTGATCGATGTGGCCCCGAAGCTCGGCCCCATGTGGTCCCACATGTATGCCGGGACGGAGCCGACCTACCTCTTCTTCTTGTTCGCCGCGCTGGCGTGCGGCGAGTGGGCACTCGAGCGGCGCGGTTGGCAGGCGCACCTCCTGGCCTGGGTGGCGGGTAGCTTGATGGCATGCGCCTACTTGACGCGGGCCGAGGCGGTCGTCTTCGCCGGGCTGTACGTGGTCGTCCGCGGCATCCAGTGGGTGCGCGCCCGAGGCGACGTGCGGGGGCTGACCGTACCGTCGCTCGCCGTGCTCGCCTTCCTGGTCACCGCCGGTCCGCACCTTCACTACCTGCGCCGGGCGGGCGGTGAGTGGATGCTGAGCGGGCAGCCGGCGACGATGCGGCCGATGGCCGAGACGCTCCAGGCCGCGTTCAGAGATGACGCGTACTTGTCGAACTTCGTGCGGGCGTGGTACAGGCTGGATGTGGGCCACCGCTATTTCCAGAACCCGTACTGGGGCACGCCGGACGGTGTGTCGCGGGAGCTGCAGAAGAGCCAGTTCGCACGGCTGGCCGCCGCCGAGACGCCGGTCGAGCGCGGGTGGTGGGGCCGGGTCGGGAACCGGCTCGTCAACTATGCGTACGCGATCTGGACGCTGTGTGGGCCTCTGTTCTTGCCGTTCGTCGTCGTCGGGGTTGTGGTGGCCCGGAAGCGCGAGCTTCCGGCGTTCGTGCCGGCCGGATTCGCTGCCGGCCTTCTGATCAGCCTCTACCTTGCCGCCCTGCCGCGCTTCTTCCTCTATCTGGCTCCGGCTCTGGCGCTCTGGGCGGCGTTCGGCATTCTGGCCGTCGCCGAGCGCCTGCCCGAATACAAGGAGCTGGCGGCCCGCTGCCTGGTCGGTGCCCTGGTCGTCGCCTCGCTTCTCATCGTCGGCCGCCGGTCGATGGGCGAGCTGGCCCAGGACCTGGCGTTGGTGGCGGACGAGGATCGTTGGGCGGGTGAGGCGCTGGCCGAGGCGTTGCCCGATGCCGACCGGGTGATCCATTGGCATCCGCGCTTCGCCTATTGGGCGGGTTGGGAATGGCGGACGATGCCGTACGCTACGCTCGACGACATAGCCCACTACGCTGTTCGGCAGGATACCAGGCACGTACTGCTCGCTCGTGGCGGGTTCTCGCCGCTGAGCGCTGAGGCCTCGCACATACTCATCATCCTGGACGACGCGCTCGTCGATGCGCTGCGCGCGGAGCCGGTCGCGGCGGACGGCCGGCACTCGCATCCGCCGATGCTGTTGAGTGAGGTCAGCCCCGTAGCCGGATACGCGACCGGTGTGCTCGGCCTGGACCGGAGGGGAGAAGTGAATGGCCGAAGCGATTGAGTCGGGCGAACCGGCCGGGGGCGTGCCGGTCAGGGACGCGGTCGTCCGATTGGCCCTGGCGGTCGTGGTGGCGTTCGCGTTGCGGGCTGTGCTCCTCTGGCTTCGTGGTGACTTTCTCGACTACGACGAGGCGATGTATCTGCTGCTGGCGCGCAATCTCGGCGACGGCGCTGGCTTCACGCTCAACGGCCTGCCGCACAGCGCGTTGGGGCCGTTGGTGCCGGCGGCGACGGCTGGCCTCGCTCGCCTTTTCGGACTCGAGCTGCTGACCGGCCAGCGAACCCTGGCGGCGCTCTCGGGGGCGCTGCTCATCGTTCCGGTCTGGTATCTGTTGCGCCGGCAGGGTGACGGGCGGGTAGCCTGGATCGCCGTGGCCCTGGTCGCGGTATGGCCGGCGCTGATCGACGTGGCGCCGAGGTACGACTCGATGTGGCTCGACAACTACGCCGGGACCGAGCCCACCTTTCTGCTGTTCCTCTTCGCCTCGCTCGCCATCGGCGAGGCCGCCCTGAAGCGACGCGGTTGGCCAGCGCTGCCGCTGGCGGCACTGGCGGGTGCAACGCTCGCCTTCGCCTACATGACTCGTGCCGAGGCGGTCGTTTTCGGGGGACTGTACGCCGCGGTACGGGCGGTGCAACTGATTCGCGAGTCCGGAGGTCGGCGGGGCGTCGTCGCTGCTGCCGCCGCCGCACTCGGCTTCCTGGTCGTCGCCGCGCCGCAGTTCGTGCAGCTGCGTCGGGCGACCGGCGCCTGGACGATCAGCGGGCAGCCGGCGGTGATGAGGCCGGCGGCCGCGACGCTGCAGGAGCTCTTCCGCGACAGACAGTACCGGCTGCAATTCGGCCACACCTGGTATCGCCTGAACGCCGGGCACACCTACCTGACCAATCCCTACTGGGGCACGCCGGACGGCGTATCGCGGGAGTTGCAGGAGAGGCAATACGCGGCGGTCGCGGCGGACGAGGCGCCCGTGAGCAGGACGTTGCCCGCCCGCGTCTGGAACCGACTGGCCAACTACGCATACATGATCTGGACTGTCTGTGGTGTGCTCTTCCTACCGTTCGCGCTGATCGGGATCGTCACGGCTCGCCGGCGCGGTCTGCCGGCCTTCGCGCTGGCGGGCCTGGCTGCGAGTCTGGTGACGGGCGTCTACCTCGCGGTACTACCTCGCTTCTTCCTGTACCTGGTACCGGTCTTCGCCCTCTGGGCGGCCTACGGGATCATCGCGATCGTTGGGTGGCTGGGGCGATTCCGCGACGTTCCCACCGGGATCATCGTTGCCGTTCTTGCCGGCGTTTCTCTGCTGAGCGTGGGCAGTGTCGCCCTGGGTGGGCCGGCCCGAGTGCTGGCGTCGGTCGGGGGAGAGGATCGGTCTGTGGCCGAGGAGTTGGGCGACGCGCTCCCGGCGGGTGAACCGGTGATGCACTGGCACCCGAAGTTCGCCTACTGGGGCGGATGGGATTGGCGGGCCATGCCGCTGGCGGAGCTGGACGACATGGCGCACTACGCGGCGGCGATCGATCTGACGTACATCCTGCTGGCGCGGGGAGGGTACACGCCGGTCAGGGCGGAGGTGCCGTTTCTGCTCATCGTGGTGGACTCCGAGCTAGCGCGAGCGCTGCGCTCGGGGGGTGAATCGGAGAGCGAGCCGCACATCCATCCGCCCACGGCTCTCAGGCCGGCGGGCACGCTCGCCGGCCAACCGGTCGCCTCGCTGGAACTGGGTGACGGGCAGCTCGAATGAGTCGGGAGCGCGGCGGTGTCTGGACGACGTTCTGCATCGCCACGCTGGCGGTGGTGCTGTTTCTCGTGACCTTCCTGCCCTGGTCGACCTGGCTGGGGTTCACCGCCGCCGAGGAGGTTCTGGGCTACAATCGGACGGTCCGCGGCTGGCTGCTGTGGACGGCGGCGATCCTGGCGGTGGCCTTAGCGCTGAGCTTCGTCTGGCGTGACGGCCTCGAGCGGTATCTCGACCGCTGGCGGGCCAAGCTGCTCGGCGTACCCGATCGTGGCTACGTGCTCGTCTGCGCGCTCGCTGTGCTGGCAGCCGCCGCCCTGCTGTCGGGGCTGCTGTTCGCCCGCAATCCACACAACGTCGACAGCATCGCCCAGCTGTTCCAGGCCCGCATCTTTCTCGGTGGCAGCCTGACGGCGCCGGCGCCCCAGTATCCGGAGTTCTTCGGTGCGACTCACCTGTTGATCCGCGACGGCCGGTGGTTCTCGCAGTATCCGCCCGGCCACTCGGTGCTGCTCGGCCTCGGACTCCTGGCGGGGCTGCCGTGGCTCGTCAATCCGCTCTTCGCCGCCGGTACCCTGGCGCTCGTCTTCGCGGCGGCGCACCGCCTGCTGGGCGACGGTGGTGCGAGGCTCGCGGCGGCGCTCTACCTGGTCTCGCCGTTCGCTCTGTTCATGAGCGCCAGCTACATGAACCACGTGACCAGCGGCTTCTTCCTCGCGCTCGCACTGTACGCGGCGGTTCGCACGGCGAGCGCCGCCCCGGCGAAGGGCTGGCCGCTCGTGACCGGCGCCGCGTTGGCGGCGGCCGCGACGGTCCGCCCGCTCGAGGCGGCGGCCTGGGCCGCCGTCCTGGGTCTCTGGATCTTGCTGCGCCGCGGCTGGAGATCGGCGGCCGTCGTCGGGGCGACGTGTCTGGTCGGACTGGCTCCGCTCCTGCTGTACAACGGCCTGACGACCGGGCACCCTCTGCGCTTCGGCTACAGCCTGCTGTGGGGCGCCGGTCACGGCCTCGGCTTTCACACGGATCCTTGGGGCGAGCCGTTCACACCGATCGTTTCGTTCGCCAACACGGCGCTCGATTTCCAGCGGCTCAACGTGCTGCTCTATCTCTGGCCGTTCCCGTCGTTGATCTTCGTGCTCGCGGCACTCGTCGTCGCGGTCAGAGCCGACGGGGCGCGTAGCTCCGTCGCGCTGCTCGCCGCCCTGCTGTTCGCGGCGCCGCTCGCCTACTTCTTCTACTGGCACCGCGACAACTACCTCGGCCCCCGCTTCCTGTTCGCTTCGCTGGCGCCCGCCGTGATTCTCACCGCGGCCGGCATACTGGCGCTCGACCGCCGGCTCGGCCGCTGGCGCGGCGCGCTGTGGCTGGCGCTGCTCGCCGGCGCCGCGCTGGGT
>JASFTY010000077.1:0-11367 GCA_050050535.1 Gemmatimonadales bacterium
GCTCGCACCATGACTCCCTGGAAAGAGTGGTGACCATGAACGACCGCCTTATTAGACTGGCGATCATCTGCGGCGCTGCCGCGATCGCGCTGATCCTCATCTGGCTGGTCGCGACCCGCAACCCGCGCCCGACAGCGCTGCCCGGCAACGTGGCCGCGCCGGGCGCGACGGTGGAACAGCGTGAACAGGGCGAGAGGCCGCCGGCGGAGCTGGTGGCGAGTTTCGACGGGCTGGGCGTTGGCTTCGAGGGCCCGCACGGCGGCTGGACGGGCCGCAACCCGTCCGACAACAGCCTGGCCGTGGGGCCGGACCACATCGTCCAGATCGTGAACACGCGCATGACGATCTTCACGAAACGGGGCGCCCGGTTCGACACGACCGGCGAGGTCCTGTACGGCGCCGTGCCGACCAACACGGTCTTCCGCGGCTTCGGCGGCACGTGCGAGGCACGTAACAACGGCGACGCCGTCGTCCGCTACGATCAGCTTGCCGAGCGCTGGCTGATCGTGATGCCCATCTTCCGGCGGCAACCCGAGCGACCCGACCAGCCCGCGGTCTGGGAGGCGGCCGAGCGCGCCTACCTCAGTCCCCCGGGCGTCGCGGGCCAGCCGGGTCCGGCCGCCCCGCTCTTCGTGCCACCGCCGGCACCGAGGGAACCGGCGGCGCCGCCCGAGGCCGCGCACCCGGTGCGTCCGCCGCAGCGGCCGCCGGAAGAACAGGGCCCGTACTCGATCTGCTACGCGGTGAGCACGAGCCCCGATCCGCTGGGCTCCTACTACCGCTACGAGTTCCTGCGGCCGCTCTTCCCCGACTACCCGCGGCCGGCGGTCTGGCCCGACGGCTACTACGTCCCGACCAGCACCGGGGACGACGTCGTGCAGAAGCATACCTGCGCCGTCGATCGCACCCGCATGCTCGCCGGCGAGTCCGCTACCGAGCAGTGCTTCGTCATCGACGACGTGGGCTTCCTCAACAACGCCGACCTCGACGGACATCTGACCCCGCCGGCCGGCGCGCCGAACATCGTGATGGCCACCGGCGGCACGCAGTTGCGCGGCGACTTCGACGACGACGCGATCTACGCCTGGAATTTCCACGTCGACTGGGAGACGCCGGCAGCCAGCAGACTGATCGGCCCGCAACGCATACCCGTGGCGCCCTACCACTATCTGTGCGACGGCCAGCTCACCAACTGCGTGCGCCAGCCCGGTACCGACCAACACCTCGACTCGCAGGGCGACAAGATCATGGCGCGTCTGGTCTATCGGAACCTGAACGACCGCGAGTCGATCGTCGCCGTCCACTCGGTCGCCACAGTCGTCGGCGCCGGCGGCGTGCGCTGGTACGAGTTCACCGTCGGCGCTGACCGCAGCCTGAGCCTGCGTCAGCAGGGCACCTACGCGCCGGACGGCTTCTACCGGTGGCTGCCGAGCCCCGCGATCGACCGGTACGGCAACATCGGGATCGGCTATTCGTTCGGCGGGACACCCCACTTTCCCGGCCAGCGGTTCGCCGGCCGCGCCGCGAACGATCGGCTAGGCCTCCTCACCCTGCAGGAGGCGCTGCTGGTCGAGGGTGAGGCCCCGCAGACCAACACCTTGCGCTGGGAGGACTACAGCCAGACCGCCATCGACCCGAGCGACGACTGCACGATCTGGTACGTCGGCGATTACTTCAAGGCGGGCGCCGAGACGTATTCCACACGCATCGGCGCCTTCCGGCTGCCGGGCTGCTCCGGAGAAGAGTGAGCCCGGACTCGCACGAAGGCCAAGATAGCTGCGGTGTCAGTCTTCAGAAGTCGCGCCGTGCAGCGCCAGGTACTCCGCCGGGGATCGGGTAGGAACTTCGGCGCCCGAGAAGTCGTCTTGATTTCGCGTTATGATGTAGTCGGCATCGATCTTGGCGGCACAGGCGGCCTGTACGGCATCCTCGAAGTCCTTCCAGTTCATCGCGAGCGCCTGAAGCAGCCGATCATGATCCACAGCCACGACGCCCACCAGCTTCAGTATGTCCATTAGCGCCCGCTTCGCCCGTCTGAGACCGAGCTCCTTCTGCAGCAGATAGAATACCGTGGTAGCGGTATGGGCCGCGACGAAGCCCTCGGCTTCGCCGCGCTCGATCACCGAAAGCACCCCGGCCGCGTCCTCGGCGAACGGCTCCCTGTCCGCCAGGACGTCGAGAACTACGTTCGTATCGAGAAAGAGCTTCAACGCCGATACTTCCTCTCGAGGTGGCGGCGATAAGCCTGCGCATCGGCCCTCGGCGATAGGATCCCCCGCAGCCGCGATACGACCGGCGTTCGCCTCCCCTCGCCTTCGACGAGCCTGGAGAGGAAATCGGTGACGAGCCTCGATAAGCTGGTATCGTGTCGCCGCGAAAAGCGCTTGGCCCTCCGGACGACTTCCTCATCGACGCTCAGGGTGAGCTTTGTGCGTGACATCTCGCCTCCGTACGTACTGTTTTCAAATATAGTACGTATCACCCGGGGAGCAAGTGTAACGCTCAGCGGCGCCGATGCACGCGCGCCCCTCGGCGCCCGGCCGTGGACCGGTTCTCCGGACGAGTGGTGCGGGTAACTGAAGCGTGGCGTTAGCGTGACCAGCTGGGGCTCCGATCCGTCACGCCGTCAGCTGTCGTCACCGCTCGCAGCCCGGAACCGTCCGCGTTCATCACGTACAGGTGAGACACAAAGTCGCCCTCCGGCACGTTGAACAGCAGCCTGCTGCCATCGGGCGACCAAGAAACAGACTGTTCAATCTGGAGACCGCTCCACTGCCGCCAGCCGGCCTCGCGCCGCAGGAGCTCGGTCGTGCCGTTGCCGTCCTCGTCGGCCACCATGACGGCTAGGGAATCGGCCACGAGACCTTCAACGGTGACCCGGATTCGGGCCAGGTAGGCGATTCTGGTTCCATCCGGCGACCACACGGGAGAGCTGAGCCAGGTCGAAGTGTCCGGCTCTTGTTCGACCGGTAACCCGATCAGCGGACGGGGCTCAACCCACTCCTCGATCACATAAATCCCCTCAGTCCACCCGCCCCCGCAGTCGTCCAGGACACCCGAGAAGACCACCGTGCCGGTCGGGCCCACGGAGGAGCGAGACCACACAGCGCCAGAAATGCTCGCCACTGTCCGCCGGTCTGTCGGGTGCGCGACGGGGGACTGCGCGTACAACGCCAGGTTGGCCTCGGGACATGTGCCGAGTCCACTGATGCCGGGTCCGGCCCAAAAGTAGAGTTGAGTTCCGTCTGGCGTCCAACTCGGGATTCCTGCAGAGCCCAGAGCGAAATCGGCATCCAACCACACCATGTTGTGTCCGTCGACGTTCACGACAAACGGCGAGAGACCACCTTGGAAAGCTATCCGAGTACCATCCGGCGAGACGCACGGACCACTCCACGTCAGGAACCCACCCGGCGCCAATTCGTCCTTGACCGGATTCACATCGCGAGGATCGAATCCCCAGGAGCTTGGGTGGTCAATGTCAACCACGTAGATACCGCTGTACTCACCTCCCGGGCCGGTACGGGAGAATACGATTCTTCCGCCGCCGAGCGCTTCGTAAGGAATGGCGTCGGTCAGGGGTGGGAGAGAGTTGCCACCGAATTCTGGCTCTACCGGCCCGTCGCAAGCGAGCAGGAGCAAGGCCCCGCTGAAAGCAGCAACCAGCCGCAAGAATTTCGGAAAACACGATCTGGCGCGACGCATGGCTTCCTCCATCACGCGACGCACCCAAGCTGCGCTGCCGCTGTCAAGCGCGCGTCAAGAGCGCGCTCGCTGTCCCAGCAAACCCACGCTTATCGGAGCCTTCCGGCTGCCGGGATGCTCTACGCCGCCGGCCGCAACGCTGACGCCCCGGTGGACGACCGAGCGGCGCCGCTCCCCTGCCCGGCAGGAGCCGACAGCGCCCGCAAGTGTGCACGCTGGGCCTCGCTGGCGTCCTCGCGGATCTCGAGCGTCCAGCTTCCGTCCGGCGCAAAGAGTAGCCCGTACCAGTCGAGCGCCTCCACATAGTCCAGCTCCTCGGTCGTGGCGAGCACCCGGTGGAACCACTCCTTGAGGTCGATTCCGGCGACCTCTTCGGCCGTCGCACGGAACTCGTCGGGCGTGAACCCCCGCGCGCCGCTGTAGCGCGCGTAGGCGAGCCGCATCACGTCGTCGAGCGACCTGCTGCCGCCGGTGGCGTGCCGGATCCTGGCGTCGAGCAGAAAACCCACCACCATCCCCTTGTCGTAGTAGCTCACCGTGGAATCCCCGGCACCCACGCCGGACAGGCTGTTCGTCCAGACGTTGAGCGACGAACCCTCGAGCGTCTCCAGGGTTCGGCCCGGCGAGCTCTGCAGTCGCCGGATCGTGGCGGACAGCGCGGCTAGCAGGTCACCGGTCCCATTGAGGCCGGCGCGGGCCAGCAGCAGCTCGGCGTAGTAGGACGTCACACCTTCGGCTTGCCATAGGCTCGTCGTGCGCGGGCCCGCCTCGTAGTCGAAGGGCCCCAGCTCCACCGGCCGCAGCCGCTTGACGTTGAAGCCGTGGAAGTACTCGTGCGCCACGAACGAGAGCCAGCGGCGGTAGCCGGGCTCCGTCGTCAGCCGCTCCGCGTTCGCCGTGAGCAGTGTGGAATTCGCGTGCTCGAGGCCGCCGCCGCCGCGCCGGAACACGTTGAGAAACACGTACCGCTCGTACGGCAGCCTGCCCCACAGCGGTAAGGTCTGCTCGACGATCCGCTCGATATCCCGAGCCGCACGCGCCCCGTCCCACGCGTCGGGCGCGCCCGCGTCCACCAGATAGTGGGGCACACCGTCCACCGCGAACTCGTGGGTCGAGAGACCGCCGGCGACGATGGGCGCGTCCACGAGTGCATCATAGTCGTCGGCGCGATAATGATAGGGCTCGCCGTCCGGCGCGGGGGCCAGCCCGGTCGCGGCCCCCGGCCACTCTGGAGGCAGCTCGAGTCGAACCTCGTGGGGGCGCTCGCTCGCATCGGCGAGCGTGATGAAGGTGGCCGGCCCGTTCAGCACGCCCAGCTCGGGGGACACCCAGTTCGTCGTGACCGATCGGCTGTCGCAAATCAGCTGGTAGGACAGGACGACCCGCGACGCACCGGCCGTCGCGATCCGCCACCCGTTGGCGCGCGTGTGCTCCACATCGAGCACCTCGCCGTCCGCGCCACGCGCGATGAGGCTCCGAACCTGGCCCGCATAGTCCTCGATCCGATAGAACCCGGGCGACCAGATCGGCAACATGACCTCGACGGCGGACCGCCCGTCCGTCGGCAGCGATGCCTCGATCGTCGCGATCTGGGCTTCAGGCGACGGGACGCGGACCGTGTAGACGACGGACTCGGGCCCGGCCGCCTGCTCGACTTGCGCAACGACAGGCAGCGGCCCGAGCAGCGCGGTGCAGCAGAGCAGACCGGCGGCGATCGTGCGGTCGGTGCGCATGCGTCCTCACTTGCTCACGGAGATGGTCCTGCCGGGCCGACTGACTCGTACTGTTGGGAGACATAGCCGCTCCGCCCAGGCCCGGCAACCGCGTGCGTCACACGACGCCTTTCCCGCTGGTCGGGAAGTCGTTCCGGGTGGTATCTTTCGATCCGGAGATCATTCAGACAACCAACGCCATTGCTGCCGAGATGCTTCGTCCGCGCGAGAGCCGTGCCCTTTCTCTCGCCCGCAAGGGCGCCAAACTGTCGAAGCTCGCTCTTCTGGCGGTCTTAGGCCCCGCCGCGATCGCCGGCTGCGCCGGCGAAGAACCCATAGACACCGCGCTCGACTGGCGCGGCAGCTTCGATACGCTGGAAACCGGCACGGTGCTGGTCCGCAATCCCGCGGCGCCGGCCTGGGACAGCGCCACGGCGTGGCGGCTCGAGGAGGAACTGCGGATCGGCGCGGCCGACGGCCCGGAGCCGCAGGTGTTCCGCGGCATCGCGGCGGTGAGCGCCGACGAGCGAGGGAACATCTACGTGCTCGAGGCCGTGGCGCAGGAGGTCCGCGTCTTCGCCCCCGACGGAACCTATCGCCGCACCATCGGCTCACCGGGTAGAGGGCCCGGGGAGCTCCTGGGCGCATTCGGCCTGGCCCGGGACGACCGCGGGCGCCTCTGGGTCCCGGACTCGCGCAACCTCAAATACGTCGTGTTCGACCCGCGCGGCACCGTTGAACAAGAGTACCGGCGACCGCTCGGCCCGGTCTATCCCTTCCCCGGCGTCTTCGACACAGCCGGCCGCCTGTTGGACCTCACCCTGAACGCCGGGCGCCGGCAACTGGACCTGGTCCCCGTGACCTTCAGCCTCGACCCGCCGGCGTTCGAGCAATGGCCTGCCGTGACCCAACGCACCCACCCCGGACCCGCGCCGCGCAGCCTCGTGTCGCTGCAACCGCGGGTGGCGTTGTCGCTGGACCGCAGGGGCTATGTGTGGTTCGGCACGACCGACGAGTACCGCATCTATCAGCGAACGTTGCAGGGAGACACTCTACGGATAATCGAGCGCCCGTCCGAGGCCGTCCCACTCTCCGACTCGGAGCGCGCGGCACTCATGGCCGAACTCGCCGAGTTCCGTGACCGCCTCGACCCGGATCTCATACCTACGCACGGGCCGGCGTTCAACCGGTTCGTTCTCGATGACGCGGCCTACCTGTTCGTCAATCTGCCGGGGACCGCGGACCAGGTCGGCAGGCTGATCGACGTCTTCGATCGCCTGGGCCGGTACCTCGGGCGGATGACGTCACCCGTCCGCCTCGACTGGATGGTGCCACCCGCGATAACGCGAGATCATCTCCTGGGAGTGACGCGAGACGAGCAGAACGTGACCCATGTCGTCAGGTTACGACTCGTGCGACCCGAATGCTGACCCCTCGGTCAACGCGGAGACAACTCGATGATCGACGAACTGATCCACACGTTCGATGCCACACTCCGGTTCATGGAGCAGTCGGTCGCCGACCTGTCGGACGCGCAGATGGTCCAGCAACCGGCCGGCGTGCCGAACCACGCCACCTGGCAGCTCGGCCACATGGTCACCAGCTGCCAGGGCATGGCGGCCGAGCTGGGCGTCGAGCCGTGGCTGCCCGACGACTGGGAAGCGAGGTTCGGGTACGGCAGCTCGCCGTCGTCCGATCGCGCGCGCTATCCGACGAAGCAGGAGATGCTGGCGGCACTCAGCGACGCCGCGGCGCGACTCGGCCAGGCCGTCCGCGCCGCCGACGAGTCGGTCCTCAGGCGGCCGCTCCCCGATGAGACGCTGCCGACCATGGGCCATGTACTGTTCCAGGTCGTCGTGGCGCATACCGCCTATCACGCAGGCCAACTGGCCGTGTGGCGCCGCGCGATCGGCGAGCGGTCGGTTGCCGTGTTCGTGTAGCCGTGCCGTCCAGTTGCGCCCGGTCGCGAGCGGCAGCCTTCGCGAACGCTGCGTGGGCAGCCGCGGTTCCGGCCGCCCCATGCCAGCGGGGTAAAGAGCCCGTCAGCTCGCCAGTCAGTGATGGAGCGCGAACATGAGACTTGCACCTTGCCTTGCAGCGCTCGTACTCGTGAGCCCGCTCGCGTGCCCGAGACCGTCCGCCGGCCAGACCGCCGAGGGCGGCGATTCCATCTACGTCGTAGCGGAGTACGACTCCAGTCGCGATCCGTTCAGCGACCTGGAGATGGCCATCGAGCGTGCCCAGCGTGAGAGCAAGCGGATCCTGCTCGACGTCGGCGGCACCTGGTGCGTCTGGTGCAGCATTCTCGATACGTTCATCGCGGAGCACCCCGCCGTGGCGGAGAAGCTGCGCGAGGGCTTTCTCATCATGAAGGTCAACTGGAGCCCGGACAATCAGAACCGGTCGTTTCTGTCGAGCTATCCGGAGATCCTGGGCTACCCGCACATCTATGTTCTGGAGAGCGATGGCTCGCTGCTTCACTCGCAGAACACCGCCGAACTGGAAAGCGGCAGCTCCTACAGTGAAGAGGCGGTGTTGCGGTTCTTGGAGCAGTGGACGCCGCCACGCTGATCGGTCGGCCGGCGTAGCCCAGCGATGCGCGGATGCGCGCCGGTCACTGGAGGAGGGACCGTTCCACGCTCAGCAGTTCAACAAACGAGCCTGTGACCTCAGCGCGTCTCCAGCCAGCGCCAGACCGCGGCGCCCGCCAGAGCCAGCAGGATCCAGTCCAGCGGGACTCTGTAGCGCGGCATATAGATCACGACGTAGTACACGAGCGGGTAGCAGATGAGCGGCGTCACCAGCGCCGCGCGTTGCGGAACCGTCATCGCCGGCAGCGAGCGGAACGCGCCCAGCAGCGCCAGGATCGTCAGGGCCGTGACCGCCATCGCCGTGGGCGGCCGGTCGAACGGCCCCAGCCAGAACTGCGCCGTCCGCGAGACCGTCAGTCCGAGAAACTCCCCCGGGTGCGATCCGACCCAGGCGAGCGCCTCGGCCCTGGCCCGTCGCATGTACTCCGCCTCGCCCAGCTCCCGGACCAGTTCGGCCTCCGGGAGGTGCGAGCGCGGGTGCCGGTACTCCGACGAGTCCATCGCATCGGCGTTCGCGGTCGCGCCGTCGTGGTTGCCCATGCGCAGTTCCAACCCCAGGTCGCTCCGGATGAAGAAGAAATCACCCAGGGCCGTGTAGTTCCGCCAGGCCCACGGAACGCAGGCGATGGCCATCCCCAGGACCAGCGCCGCCGACCTCATCCACTTCCGCCGATCCCGGCTCCACCACAGCTCGAACGCCATCCAGCCCAGGACGACAACCAGCAGAACGGGCTGTAGATGGAACGCGACTCCGCATGCCGCGCCGAGAGCCAACGAGCCGACGAGCGAGCCCGGCCCCGCGGTCCAGCGGCGCAGGAAAGCGATCGCCAGCAGGCCGAGACAGATGCCCGCCAGCTCTTCGCCGTTGCCCGGCTGCACCACGATCAGCGCGCCGCCGATGCCGCCCAGCACGCCGGCCTCGCGGCCGAGCCCCAGCTTCCCGGCGAACAAGGGTAGCAGGGCATAGAGGGCGGAGAACGCCGCCATGCTGAATATCCAGCCCGCGTAACCGCCCACCATGCCCGTCCCGAACACGCCCCAGATCGCGGCGGTGATCCCGGGCACCAGCGGCGGCAGGTGCGCGGTCGGCCCCGTCGGGATCAAGTAGGGATCGGCGAACTCGCCGCGCTCGAGCAGCGACATCGCGATCGCCGTGTCCTCGTAACGATCGTGCGGCAGTATTCGGCGCTCGGGAACCTTGGTCAGGAAGAAGAGCCGAATCGAGAAGCCCAGCAGGAAGATGAGCACGAAGGCTCGCAGCGGCGATCGAGCCATCCAGGTCACGGCGGTCCGTAGCGGTCTCATGGGCCGCTCCAGCGAAGAAGGGGAACGCTTTGGAGCTAGGGCAAGATGCGCGCGACTCGACCGGGTGGCAACGACGACGCGCCTCTAACTCAGGCGCGGCCCCGGTCAAGAAGCGTTCAGTGAGCCGGGAGCCAGATGGCCTCGTCGCGGAGCATCCGCGCGAAGCGGGCTATATTCCTCGCATGGAATGGGAGGTGGAATTCACCAATGAGTTCGGCGGGTGGTGGGAGACACTGACGGAGGAAGAGCAGATCTCGATCACGGCGGCCGTCCAGCTACTCGAGGGGAAAGAGGGCCCATGTGCCCTGTCCCTATAGCTCGGCGGTCCGCAGTTCCCGCCACGGGCACATGCGGGAGCTGCGGGTGCAGCACGGCAGCGATCCTTACAGGGTGTTCTACGCCATCGATCCCCGAAGGGTCGCGATACTACTCGTCGGCGGCAACAAAGCGGGAGATGACGGCTTCTACGAGGAGTTCGTGCCGATCGCCGACCGGCTGTACGACGAACACTTGGAAGAGTTGAAGACGGAGGGCTTGATAGATGGCTAGGAAGAAGTTCGACGAGTTGCGCAAGCGCATGTCGCCCGAGGCGCGGAAGCGCGCGGACGAGCTCAGCGCCAGGCTGCTGGCGGAGATGCCGCTTCATGAGCTCCGGCAGGCCCGTGCGCTCACGCAGGAAAAGCTCGCCCGGACGCTGGGAGTGAACCAGGCGAGCGTCTCCAAACTCGAGCGACGGACAGACATGTATCTCAGCACACTGAGGAGCTACATCGCCGCGATGGGCGGGGTCTTGGAGATCATCGCCACGTTCCCGGAAGGATCGATCAGGATCGAGCAGTTCGCGGAACTGGACGAGCAGCCTGGGCGACGTGCCGCGAAGGTTAGATGATCAAGCGGCGACATTCCTGGAGCACCACCCCGCCTGATTATCTACGTTCCCTCTGGGAATCTCGAAGAGTATAACTCTGAGCCTACCTCTGGGCCATAAAGATGAACCCCGTCGATAGGTCCCTCAGCGCGCTTCCCCCGATCGCGATCCACCGCGTGGAGCCCGCCAGTCGTCACCGTCCCAGTATTCGGTCACCGTGATATCCTCCGACGGCACCGCATGCTGCCTGTTGTACAACAGCACCGGCGCCCGCGCCCGGTTCATCGTCCGCGTCGCCGGCAGCGGATGCACGATCCGCAGGTCCCCGCACTCCGACGCCGCATCGCCCAGCGCGATCGTCAGGCACAGGCCCCGCGACACGCTCGTACCCGGGTTCACATCGAACACCGTCACCACCGGCGTCGCCTTCTGACCGCCGCCTCCCGCCGCCAGGTGCGCCAGCGCCACCACGATGATCGCCAGCGGGATCAGCCGCGCCCGGATCTGCGGGCCCCACAGCGCCGGGCCAGATTGACGCGTGCTCCACATGATGACCTCCAGGACCGCTGCGAGGCCGGCGCCGCCCGCGACGACGACGCGACCCCCCGATACTCGGAGAAGACTCTCGAGATGGCTGGGACGGCTCGGGCACTCTCCGTCGTCTCCACTCTACCTACTTCGGCCCGCGCCGCGTAACCCCAATTTTGGTCGGATGTACGTCGAGTTTGGTCGGGACTACGTCGACTTTGGTCGGAACACCGTCACTTTTGGTCGGAACGTACCCTAGACTACCGCGCCCAGACCCACGACTTTACCCCGGCCGCGCGACCACGAGACGCGCGCACCGGGGCGAGCTACGTCTTCCTCTTGTTGAAGAACCTGCCGGGCTAGCCAAACGTCGCCGGACCGTTCGCGATGATTTCGTCCCAGCGACGCAGGAAACTCTGAACCACGGCGTACGCCTGTGCGGCCAGCCGATCGGCCTCCTCGCCACGCAGTTCCTCGAACGCCGCGACGGCAACGGGACCAGCGGATTCCGGCCCGGCGAAGAGATCGCGCAACAACCGAACAGCTCTCGAGACGTCGGGATCGGCAGCGTAGGGTGAGAGCCGCTGCGCAACGCTGTCCGCGCCCCCCTTGGCGTAGGTGAGCACGTACCAGAGGTCATAGGCGTCTTTGGGCGCCT
>JASFTY010000078.1:0-11345 GCA_050050535.1 Gemmatimonadales bacterium
CCGCGCCTGGCGTGGATGGTGGACACGGTGGGCGTGCAGATCGGGGTGGTCGAAGGCGAGGAAGAGTACGTCTTCGGAAATATCACCGGCGTCGCCGTGGGCCGGGACCGACGGATCTACGTCGCCGACGGCCAGGCGCTGGAGATACGCGTGTTCTCTCCCGAGGGCCGCTTCGAGTTTCGGTTCGGCAGGGCCGGCGAGGGACCCGGCGAGTTCCGCAGCGTCGATGCGGTCAAAATCGATCCTCTGGGGCGGGTGCTCGTGCGCGATCCTGTGCTGCTGCGCTTGAGTCGCTTCTCGGCGGCCGGCGAGTTCGAGAAGTCCTTCCGACTGGAGCGACCCTACATCCAGTTGTCCGGCCGCGGGAGGCTGTGGGTGGATGGAGAGGGCCGGATCTACGATGAGACCGACCTGGGCCGCTCCGCAGATGTGGACAGCGCCGGCGTCATCTCCTACGCCGAAGATGGGGAGGTGCTGGACACCGCGCTCGTGCACATCGGGGCGCCGCCCCAGATCCTGATAAGGCAAGACGGATTGCCGCGGGTGGGGATGCCGGTCCCGTTTTCACCGGCGCTCCAGCTTGGGGTCGACCGGGCGGGCAACATCATCGCCGGCCTGGGAGGGGAGTATCGCATCGCCGTGGTCACGGCCGCAGGCGATACGACGAGGATCGTAACCCGAGAGGTAGCGGAGAGGCCGCTGCCGAGCTGGGTCGACGACACGGTTCAGGCTCGGATCCAATGGTTGAAGGAATGGGCGGGTGGAGGGGCAGTAGACGCCTTCGACCTTCCGCGGCATCAGCCGCACTTCACAAGTCTCGTGGTCGACGCCCTGGGCTACTGGTGGGTGGGCCGCGAAGGATACGCCAGGGTCTCGAGCGGTGAGTACGACGTGTTCGCTCGCAGCGGTGAGTACCTGGGAACAGTTCGGGTCCCGCGGATTTTCATCTACGAGATCGGTGAGGACTTCATCGCAGGAGTGTCGACCGACAGTTTGGATGTGGATAGAGCGGTGGTGCTCGGGTTGACGCGGGAATGAGACGGCCTCGCCGGCTTCGATAGGTAGGTACGATATGAAGCTCTCAGCTGCTTTCCTGGCTCCCAGCTTTCTGGTCTGGCTGGCTTCCTGTTCGGGTGATGGAGCGCGACCCAGCGTGATCCGGACCGACTCGGCCGGTGTCGAGATCGTCTCTGCGGGCTCGGAAGATCTTCCGCTGCCCTGGCGGTTCGAGCGGCTGTTCGCCCTGGGCGGTGCGGACTCGGGGCCCGAATCGTTCTACCGGGTGTCCGGCGGGACGGTCGGTGCCGACGCGCGGGGCCGGATCTACGTCCTCGACGCGCAGGCCTTTCGCGTGACCGTGTTCGATTCCAGCGGGACCTTCCTCCGAGTGCTTGGCCGGGAGGGTAGAGGCCCCGGCGAGCTTAGCGGCCCGGCGTCGCTGGACGTGACGGGTGAGGGAACGGTCGCGGTGTACGACTACCGCAAGGGCGGGCTGGTCCGCTTCGGTCCCGACGGAGAGACGTTGCCCGAGATACTCCCCTTTCCGTTCTTCCCGCTGCCGGTGCGCCAGCGCCACTTCGCGCAGCAGGGCTCGGAGATCCTGGTGGCGGCGATGGCCCCACCCACGGTTGAGGGGACCGTTCGCAGAGCGCTGCTACGGGTAGGGCGGCGCGACACGACCGTTCTGGCGGACGTGTCGTTACCACGCAGCGAGATGGTGATCTACGCCAGCTGCGGCGGTGGGCTGAACCAGCCGCGTCTGTTCGAGCCCGAGATCAGCTGGGCGGCGAGCGAAGAGGCCGTGGTTGTCTCCCACTCCGCCGAGTATGCGGTGGATGTTCTATCCGGCGACAGCCTGGCGCGCAGCGTTCGGCGCGACCTGGAAGTCCGACGATCCACACGCGACCTGGCGATCGCGGAGTTGGGCGCGGGTTTCACGATCAACTTCGGGCAGGGCCCGTGCACGATCGCGCCGGAGGAGATGGTGGACGGGCGCGGCTACGCGCCCACTCTCCCGTGGATTCGCAGGCTCGCCCTCGCGCCGGGCGGCGAGCTCTGGGTCGAGCGAAGGGAGGTGGGTCCGGAAGCGAGGGGGCCGATCGATGTGTTCGATCGAACGGGAGCGTACGTCGGCACGCTGCCGGAGGATGCGCCCTTCCCGCTGGTGTTCCTGAGCGAATCCCGGATGGGAGCGTCGGAGAGGGACGAGTTCGATGTTGAGCGGCTAGTGGTGTACCGGGTCGATCGCGGCACGGTTAGGGACTGATGCTGGATTGCCGCTCGTCGCGGCGCGCTATCCGACACCTGGCTGAGAACAGAAGTGCGGGAGCGACGATGCTTCAGTCGATGAGTGCGCTCGTGATCATGACCGTTGTGGCTTCGGCATTCCTAGGGCCCGATGTCAGCGCCCAGGACACGGTCGTAGTCGCAGCCGAGAGCGCCCCCGTCTGGGGTGACGATGCGCGGCTCGTCCGGGACCTCCGGATCGGGGTGCTGGAGGGCCCGGACGAGTACATCTTCGGCGACATAGTGGCTGTGGCCGTTGGCCTGAACGGGTCGATTTATGTGTACGATTCCCAGGTCCCGGTCATTCGTCAGTACGGCCCGGCGGGCAGGTACGTTCGAGATGTCGGGCGGGACGGGCAAGGACCCGGTGAGTACCTCGGCGTGATGGGTATGCATGTGCTCCGAGACGGCCTGCTTGCGGTGTGGGACGGCGAGAACACACGCATTACTGTCTACGACTCCGCGGGCAACTATCTGGACAGTCACCGGGTACCGACGACCGTGACTTACATGGCGAACATCTTCGCGGTCGACACCGCTGGTTACTTCTACATCAAGGTAGTCGACCGGTCTCGGATCGGGCGTACCCCTGTTGCCCATGAGATCCGAGCCGGACAAATGACCTCTACCGGCGAACGCCCCACGGCACTGGTTCGGGTCTCGCCCGGAGGGCAGGTGCTGGATTCCATTCCGCTGCCACTCGAGGAAAAGGGGGCAGCTTTTCACCTGGCGACGGTGGAGGGCCCACGTTGGAACTTTCCAACGGCCGTGCGCTACGCCTGGAGCAACCGCGGTTATCTCGTTGTCGGCCGCAATGACCGGTACGCATTTGACCTGCTGATACCGGGCGGGCCGGTGCGTCGTATCGTGCGCGATTACCAGCCGGTCCGGACCCATCGTGCCGAGCGGGCCCAGTGGGATGCTTGGGCGCGGTACTTCGAGAGGGGAGGAGGCGAGAAGTATCCGCCGACTCCCGAGACGAAGCCGGCCTTTCGTGACCTGTACGTTGATGAGGACGGGCGCATCTGGGTGGACCGGTACGTCGAGGCGGTGAAACGAGATGTCGAGCCGAGAGAGCCGGGCGACGAGCGGCCCCTGTACGAATGGCATGAGCCATCCACGTTCGACGTCATCGGCCCGGACGGAACATACTTGGGTACTGTAGTGGTGCCCGAGAGAACCAGAATCGTCGTGCGGCGCGGTGACCGGGTGTGGGGCATTGAGATGGGCAAGTTCGACGAGCAGTACGTAGTCGGATTCCAGGTAGTTGGGAGAGATGGCTAGAGGTCACGCTTCGGTCTTCTCGCCAAGGCGGCGTCTGAGGAAATTCCTCGCACGTGAACCTGTACAACCGTGTGGCGGTCTTCGTGGTTCGGCCTATCATGGGGCGGAAGTAATGGTGAAGATACCAGTCGGAGTCGCGGTTCTGTTTGTCGTGGCTTTAGTGGTCGGGTGCACTGAGTCGCCGGAGGGTGAGGCCGAGGGCACGTTAACGGTTCGCGACAGCGCCGGCGTCAGGATCGTTCTGAATCACGCGCCGGCGATCGATGCGCCCTGGCACTGTTGGGATGAACCGCTCGTCACGATCGGTACCGTCGGTGGTGACCCTGAGTACGAGCTCTTTCGAGTGCGGGGTGCTCTGCTGCTTCGGACGGGCGAAATCGTGGTGGCGGATGCCGGTAGCCAGGAGCTGCGGTTCTACGACCGGGAGGGCCGGCACCTGCGGACTGCCGGCGGGGAAGGCGGCGGTCCCGGCGAGTTCCGCACGCTATACTGGATCGGCCGTGTCGGCCCCGATTCGATAGTCTCCCTCGACTTCCGCGAGCGCCGTCTTTCCTACTTTGACGCTGCGGGACGCTTCGCGCGCTCCGTTAGACTCGAGGCGAGCCCGGAGCTCTCGAATCCCGAGCCGGTCGGCGTCTTCGCAGACGGCAGTCTGCTGGTGAGACAGGGGTCCTACACAGTGCGTGCCAGGCCCCCGACCCGGGTCGAGCGGCCGGAGGAGCCGATCTACCGGTATCGACCGGATGGCATGACGGTCGACGTGCTCGGCTCCTTTCCCGGGTACGAGGTCACCATCGCGCCGAGCGGCAGCGTGCGTGGCGAAGAGGTCTACGGTCGCTCACTGAGGAAGTTCGGCCGGGCCACGGTCTTCGCGGTCTCCGGCGATCGGTTCTACGTGGCCGACAACGCATCGTACGAGATCCGACTGTACTCGACCGACGGGGAACTCGGCATGATCGTTCGCAGGGATCATGAACCGGTCCCGGTCACCGAGGCGGACATCCGTCTTCTGCGGGATTCAATTCTGGCGCGCACAACCGATGCTGATAGGCGTCGGCGAGTGGAGCGAGGCCTGGACGAGGAACCGGCACCCCCTGTGATTTTCCCGGCCTATGCCCCGGAGATCCGAGTCGGTGCCGACGGCAACTTGTGGGTCAGGGAGTATACACGACCGGGCGAGCGTCTAGCGCCATGGAGTGTCTTCTCGCCGGAGGGCGTGTGGAAGGCAAGCGCTCGGATTCCGTACGGCTTGCGCGTGCTCGACGTCGGCGAGGATTACGTGCTCGGTCTACACCGCGACGATGACGGTGTGGAGTACCTACAGCTGTTCGAATTACGCCGCCCCAGCTGAGAGCGGCTTCCGCGCGGGCGAGCGTGCCGGCGCAGCGTCGACCGGCCTAGCGCGCGGAGACGGAACATGATTCGCCTGTCGATCAACCGGCCGACGACCGTGGCGATGATCTACATCGCCGTCGCCGCGGTGGGCGTTGCGTCGTTTCTCGACATACCGGTCGAGCTCCTGCCCGATGTCGACTATCCGCAGCTCAGCATCACTACCACCTGGCTCGGTGCCTCGCCCGAGGTGGTCGAGCCTTTCCTGACCGCGCCCCTGGAGTCGGCGGCGCAGCAGGTTCGTGGAGTCAGGAAGGTTACGTCGGAGTCCCGGGAAGGGAGCTCGAATATCACGGCCGAGTTCGCCCGGGGCACGGACATGGACTTCGCGCGCCTCGAGCTGGGCGAACGGATCCATTCGCTGCGCGACAGGCTGCCGCCGGGAGTCATCCCCCAGGTCCAGCAGTACGTGCCGAGCGAGTTCGAGCGAGGCGAGCGTTGGGATCTGAGCTATACACTGTCCGGCAGTTACACCTTCGAGCACCTGCGCCGCTATGCCGACGACGAGCTTCGCCCGCAGCTAGCCGCCGTAGAAGGGATCGACGAGGTTCTGGTCTGGGGTGGCCAGGAGCGCGAGCTGCTCATCGAACTCGATCGACTCCGACTGGAGGCCTGCGGCGTCCGCCCGGAGGATGTCGTGCAGACTCTGGGCGCGGCCGAGCTCGTAACCACGGCGGGGAAGCTGGAGCGTGGAAACACCGAGTGGGTCGTGACGGTGCGGAACGACATTGCGGCGCTCAGCGAGCTCGAGTCGCTGGTGGTCCTTCCCGACACGCTGGGCACGGGTGCCGTAATCCGACTTTCCGACATCGCCCGGCTGCGGGACACGACCGCAGAGCCAGTTGAGTACTACCGGATCGATGGGCAACCCGCGGTCACGATCGCCATCTTCCGAGGGATCGGCACCAACGCACTGCGCGTGGCTGATGCGGTAAAGGCCAGGGTCGAGCGTCTGAGGTCAGGGCTACCGCCGGGCATGCGGATGACGCTTGAGCGCGATGAGAGTCGCGAGATTCACCGGCAGCTCACCGATCTGCGCTTGCGAGCGCTCGCCGCGGCGATCGTCATCTTCCTGGTCCTGCTGCTCTTCCTCGGCTCGTTTTGCACCGCCGGGATCGTCTTCGCCACCGTCGCCTTCTCGGTGCTGATCGCCATCAACCTGCTCTATTTCAACAAGTTCAGCCTCAACGTGCTGACGATGGCCGGCTTGGCGATGGGCTTCGGCTTGATGGTCGACAACTCGATCGTCGTGCTGGAGAACATTTACCGGCGCCGGCGCGCCGGCGGAGAGCGGGCGCGCGAGGCGGCGGAGCAGGGTACGCGCCAGGTCGCCCTGCCCATCGTCGCTGGCACGCTCACCACGGTGATCGTCTTCCTGCCGTTCCTCTACCTTCAGGGCGAGCTGCGGCTGTACTACCTGCCGTTCGCCTACGCGGTGGGCTTCAGTCTGCTGGCCTCGCTGTTCGTGGCCTTCACCTTCGTCCCGGGTCTGGCGGCGCGCGCGCTGGCGGGGCAAGGCACCGGCAGCGCCGCCACATACGGCTACAGGCCACCGCTTTACGTCCGGTTCTATCGCGCCGTGCTGTCCTTCGCGCTTCGCCATCCCGCACTCATCGTCGTGCTGACGGCCGCCGCGTTCTACGGCAGCTACCACCTGTTCGACAAGCACGTCGTGAAGGGCGCGATCTGGGGCCGCGGCTGGGGACAGCAGACATACATCCTGATCCGGATAGAGATGCCACGCGGCGCCGAGCTGCAGCGCACCGATGAGCTGGCTCGCAGCTTCGAGGCCAAGCTGTCCGCCATCCCCGAGGTCGAGCGGTTCACGACCAACGTCTCGCCGGAGTACGCCAGGATATACGTGACTTTCCCGGACTCGCTGGAGAATACCTACGTACCGGTGGCGATCAAGGAGCAGATGGTCGCGTACTCGTATCTTTTCGCGGGTCCCGAGGTGACGGTATGGGGCTATGGGCCCTCGTTCTATGGCGGGGGTGGCTCGGCTCCGTCGTATTCCGTGAAGCTGCTGGGGTACAACTACGAGATAACCCGTGAGATCGCCGTCGACCTCGCCCGGCGCCTCGAGCGATTCAACCGCGTGCGCGACGTCGATACGAACGCGAGCAGCTACTATTCGGCGGAGAGAGCGTTCGAGTTCTACGTGAGCGTCGATCGACCGCGGCTCGCCGGCTACGGCCTCACGGTAAGGGAACTGCTCGGCTACGTAAGCAGCAACGTCCGGGGGCAGGTGAGCTGGAACGAGGTCAAGCTCGGTGGCGAGGACGTGAGGTACGCGCTGAAACTGGAAGGGTACCGCGACTTCTCGTTCGCCGATCTGCGCGAGCTGCTCGTGCCCACCCGCACCGGCGAGCGGGTGCGGCTGTCGGATGTGGCGGAGGTCGGCCGACGCGAGGTGCTCAATCGCATTATTCGCGAGGACCAACAGTACCAGCGGCTGGTGCGCTGGGAGTTCCGCGGGCCGCGTAAGCTAGGCGATCAAGTGCGCGACGTGGCGGTCGACGCGACGCGGCTGCCGGCCGGCTACACGATCGAGAAAGAACGGAGCTACTTCTGGACCGAGGAGGAGGAGCGGCAGATCTACACGGTCCTGGTATTCGCGGTTCTACTTGTCTTCATGGTCACAGCGGCGCTGTTCGAGTCGTTGCGGGCGCCGTTCGTGGTGTTGCTCACCGTGCCGTTGGCGCTGATCGGGGTCTTCCTGATCTTCTTCTACACCGGCGCCTCGTTCACCCGCTCGGCCTACATAGGTGTGATCATGATGGCGGGCATCGTGGTTAACAACGCGATCCTCGTCGTCTATCACATAGGTGAGATCCGACGCAAGGGCAGCGAGCTGAAGGAGGCGATCATCCAGGGGACGCTGGAGCGGGTGCGCCCCATCCTGATGACCATGCTCACTACCGTGTTTGGCCTGCTGCCGTTGATCCTGTTCAGCGAGACGATCGACGCGACGATTTGGAACGCGCTGGCCTTGGCGACGATCGGCGGCCTGATCGCCAGCACGGTATTCGTGCTCACGAGCATCCCGGTTCTGTACTACATCCTCGAGGGGTGGGAAAGCCGCGCCTACTAGTCCGAAGCTGCAGGAGGAATAACATGGGTCGCCTTGACGCGTACCGCACAGTCTCGACCTTGCTGCTTACCGGAAGCGTTTGCGTGAGCACGGTCCTCGCTCAGGACACCGTCGTGGTGCGCGCCGAGAACCCGCCGGAATGGGGCTCGGATGTTCGCGTCATCGAGGAGCTACGGATCGGCGCGCTCGATGGTCCCGACGAGTACATATTCGGATACATCGGTTCAGTGGCGGCGCGCGAGGACGGCGCCATCTTCATCTACGACGCGCAGGTGCCGATCATCCGTCAGTACAGCGCCGATGGGGAACATGTGCGAGACATCGGGCGCGAGGGCCAGGGACCCGGTGAGTATCGCTATGTGGCGGGCATGCAGGTCCTGGGCGATGGACGGTTGGCCATCCTCGACATGGGAAACTCGCGTGTGAACGTGTACGATTCCACTGGGGTCTTTCTGGAGAGTCACCACTACGGCCGCGGCTATTACGGTAACAATGACTTCGTCGCCGATACCGCCGGGAACTTCTACATACGGGTCATGGCTCCTTCCGCGCCGAAAAGCGAAGGCGAGGAATTCGCGTCGATATGGCTGAAACTGTCGGCAGGCGGAGAGCCCATCGATTCGATCGCTCACCCACCCGCCGATCTGGATTCCCCACCATTGGGCCTCTTCAGGACCGAGCGGGTCAGCACGTTGAGCAACAGGGGCCACTTGATCGTCGGACACAATCGCTCGTATGCGCTGGAGGTTCACGAGTCGGAGGACCTGATTCGACGCATCACTCGGGATGTCGATGTGGCGCCGGTGAGGCGTGACGAGCGCGCGCAACGGGAGGCGATGCTGGAGTACCGCGAGAAGTTGGTGCGGGAGCGCGACGGAGTGGACATCGACTTCCCGCCGGTGCCACGGACCAAGCCGTTCTTCCGTGACCTCCGGGTCGACGCGGATGGACGGATCTGGGTCGATCGCTACGTGGCGGCCGTGAAGGTCGACGTGGAGCCGCGTGAGCCGGGGGATGAGCGTCCGCTCCTAGAGTGGCGCGAGCCGCCGACCTTCGATGTGATCCGAGCGGATGGAACGTTGTTCGGGACGATCATCCTCCCGAAGGACGTCGAAGCCCACTTCATGCGCGGGCGGCACATCTGGGGCGTGTACACCGGCGAGCTGGGAGAGCCCTACGTCGTGCGGCTCAGGATCGAGCCCGGCACGTGAGCCGCTCGATGACCGTCCGGACTCGAATGACCTGCCTGGCGTTGGCGGCTGCGGGATCGCTGAGTGCCGCGCCCTGCGCTTGGGGACAACAGGCGGAGGGTCCCCGGACGATCCCGAACCCGGGAGAAGATCGCCCGCTGGCCTGGAGCTATCGTGAGCGGTTCAGGATCGGACCGGCGCTCGACGGACCCGGGTCGCTCTTCCGGGTCTATCCCTGGACGGTCGCAACGGACCGACGCGGCCGGGTCTACATCCTGGATGTCGGTGACTACCGGGTCGCCGTGTTCGACGCGGATGGCCGGCACCTGCGCGATCTCGGGCGCCGAGGCGGCGGACCTGGTGAGCTCGTCCGTCCGGTCGGGCTCGCCGTCGGCGATGACGGGGTCATCCTCGTCGCCGACGAAGGGAAGCTGGGTTTGGTTCGGTTCGACAGCGCCGGCGGCGTCCTGGGGCAGCGACGCCTGAGCGCTCGGGTGGGCCCGATTGGGACTCACGCCCGGGGGATTGTCATCGGCCAGGGTTTCGGTCCGGGCGAGATCTACCGGTTGCTGGTGGTTGCCGATGAGGATACCAGTGTATTGGCGGAGACACCCGAGCCGGACATGGTCCGCTTTCCAAGCTGCCCCATGGCCGTTCCTGGCCGCCCGTTCTTCGCGCCGACGGTCCGTTGGGCTGCCACGGGCGAGCTGCTCGTCGTGAACGCCGGGCCGGCGTACGAGCTCAGCGTGTACTCGGGCGGCGAGGAGGCGGCGATCGTCAGCCGGGACGTTCCCCCTATCGAGATCAGCGAGGCCGCGGCGCTCAGCAGCCCCGGCGTGCGACGGGGCTTCGAGATCATGTGGGAAGGGCGGAGCTGCAAGATCAGCCCCGAGGAGCTACTGGAGGCCCGCGGATACGCACGCACGATGTCGCCGATCGTCGGGACCGCCATCGCGCCGAACGGCGAACTCTGGGTGAACCGGAAGCGCCAACTCGACGGGCCGTCGCGGATCGACGTATTCGGCGCCGGCGGCCGGTATCTAGGGACGCTGCCGGAGGGCTTTCCTTTCCCCGGTGCGTTCCAATCGGCCCGGCGATTCGTCGTTTTGCGCCATGACCCGAATGGTGTTCCGTTTGTCGTAGGTTACGAGTTCGAACGCGGCTCTGGAGGAAACGGCCATGGCCACACGGATGACGTGCATTCCCGTTCTGTTCCTGAGCGTGCTGCTCACGCCTGCGTGTCGCACGGCGCCGGGCGATGACCTGACCTTCAGCCCGGAGCGGCCGCAGTCCGGGCAGCAGGTGGAGGCGGTCTACCGACCCTCGGATATTCTGGCGGGCGAGCCGCGGCTGCACCTGCGGGCGCGCCTGCGAGCCCCGGACGACGACAGCTACAACACCGGGATGGGTTCGAGGACGGTCGCCGTGCTCGAACGGCGGAGCGACGGCACGTACCGTGGCGCGTTCGCGCTGCCCGGCGAGGTGGTCTACGCCGCTTTCGCGGTGGAGGACACGGCGGCGGCACGCACCGACAGCCGCGAGGGCCGCTTCTGGGAGCTGCTGGTGTATGAGAGCGACGGCCGCCCGCTCTTCGACGCCCTCAGGCAGCGCTTCAACGATCACATGGGGCGCGACGAGCTGGCGGTGCTCGAGACGGCGCGCTCGATGGTCGAGCTGTACCCCGAGCGCGTCGACGGTTGGAGCTCGCTGCGCGCGGTCGAAGGGTGGGTGCTGGGCGAGGAAGGCGCCGAAGAGCGACTGAGCGCGCACCGTGAGCGGGCGCGCGAATTCGACCGGGCACTCGCCCAACGGGAGGCGCCTACCGCCGATGAGGTCGGCTACCTCTACTGGTACGCACGCGGGACCGATGAGCAAGAGATCATGGAGCGCTGGCGGCAGCGGCTCGTGGCCGAGTTCCCGGGTCACTGGTTCGCCGTCCAGGATCAACTGGTGGAGTTGCAGATGGAGCACGGCGAAGAGCCGGCGGTCCAGCTGCAGGGGCTGGAGGGTCCGTGGCAGGCCGTGGATGACGACCGCGCGCGGGCGCGGATCGCGACTCTCGGGCTCTCGACCGCGTTACGGGCGGGTGATGACGCCGC
>JASFTY010000079.1:0-11317 GCA_050050535.1 Gemmatimonadales bacterium
CAGCGTACGGAGATCGAGGGCCACCTGGCGACTTGCGAGGAGTGCCGCGCCAGGCTCGACGCGGCCGACGCGCTGAGCGGGCGCGCCGCCGACCTCCTGGCCGAGCTCGAGCCGGGCGCCGTGCAGGCGCCGTCGTGGCGCGAGATCGAGGAGCGTGCCGCGGCGCGGCGACTCGACGCGCCCCGACGCGTCCTGCTGCGCCCCAGCCTCGCCTGGGCCGCCTCCATCGCCCTCGCCTTCGCCATCGGCTGGGCTTCCCGCGGGCTCTGGCTCACCATGCCCGCCTTCGAGGCGCCGCCCCGCTCGACCGCCGTCGGCGCGATCGAGGCCGACCGCTCCGACACGCCCGAGCTGCGCCAGCGGAGCAGCGCGGAGACCGGCGAGGCCCAGCCGGAGGGTGCCAGGCTCGAGGAGCCCCGACCGACCGAGCCCGACCTCGGTGCCGCCCAGCCCCGCGCCAAGTCCACACCCGACGCGGAGGCGGCGACAGAGGCGGCTGGCCGCGCTCAGCCGGCCGAGGTCACCCCCGCTCAACCGAAGAGCGACGACCGCCCCGCCGAGGCCAACGAACAGATACGGGCCGCGGAGGTCGGTGACGAGTTGGTCGTCGTGCAGACGCCGCCCGCCGTAGCCGGGATCGAGGCGCACGAGCGGGCAGCGGGCGAAGCGGCAGCCCCTGTCTCCGTCGACCGGGCGCTGCCGGAGCCGACGGCCTACGCCGTCGAGCTGCGGCGAACCCTGGCCCAAATCAGCGATTCCACAGCCGAGTTGAGCGGGTTCTTCGAGGTGCCGCCCGAGGAGGCCACGCTGTGGCTGGGAACAGAGCTACGAACGCTGCCCGAGCTGGCGCTCGAGCGGGTGCAGGTTGGACCCGGGGCGGCGGTGGCGGGCGGGCAGTCGGGCCTGCCGGCGATTCGCCTGGTCTACAAGGACGCCGCCGGCAACGAAATCGTCTTGACCCAGCAGTGGGTTGGTGATCTTGGCACGGCAGTCTCGGAGACCGAGGGCCTGATGGTCATCGAGCCGTCCGGCCACCGAGAATATCGCTGGCTCGACGGCCGGGGCTATCTGCTCATTCTGGCGGGAGCGGTCAGCGGCGACTCGCTGCGTGCGTTGGCCGAGCGGCTCGAATAGGGCGTCAGCGCCGAGCTGTGATGCTCAGCCCTTCGACCTCGAACTCGGCGCCCAGGATCTTCTCGGCCACGTAGATCGTCGAGCGGGTGTGCGCCGTAATCCCCGAAGTCACGAGCGAGCCGCCTGACACCGCCAGGAAGGGGATCAGCTGGTCGGCCAGGTGGCGATCCACCGCGGCGCCGGCGTTCAGCTCGTTGAGCAACGCGCGGGCCGCCTCGCGACCCACCTCATCCGCCGGCTTACCCTTGGCGCCCAACGCCGAGCCCCCGATCGAAGGCCCGTCGTCCGACTCGGTCCACAGCGTGATCCCGCTCCCCAGATTCGCGGCCTCCGAGTACTCCGCCACAATCTCCACCCGGCTACCCAACCGCTCCAGCAGGTGCTCCGCCGCGTCCGCCTGCCGCTCCGCAACGCCCCGCTCCTGCAGCTGGCTCGTCGCATGGCTGACCCCGCGGATCGCCTTGATCTCGCCCGGCGCCGGAAAGTTGAGCGCGAAACCAAAGCCCGAGCCGCCCACGAACCGCGCCCGCAACACTCCGCCACCCTTCGGGTAGTAGCCGCGACGCATCACATCGAGCCGCCCGATACCGAACGGCTGCAACGTCCGTAGCGTCACATTCGCCAGATAGTCCGCCGGCGGGCTCCACGGAACGTCCGTACCGCCCCGCAGCTCGAAGATGAACTCGCCCGGTAGGAAAAGGCACGGCAGCAGCACCGCCTGCAATACCAGCGTCGTCGCGCCCGCCGTACCCACGTCCAGCTCGAACGTACCCGGCCGCACCGGACCCGGATCGAAGACCAGCTCCGTCGAGCCCAGGTTCGCGCCCCGCACCCGCGCACCACTCACCGCGCCCGCAGCCTCCACCGCCTTCAGGTGCTGCGCCGCCAGACCCGCCTTCCTGCGACCCGCCCGGATCCTCCGGATCTGTACCGGCTTCGTGGCGTACATCGACATCCCCAGCGCCTGCCTGAGGATCGCGCCACCACCTTCTCCGTACGAGCCGTCAATCTCGATCATGCCGGGAATCGCCTAGACAAGGAAGCCGCCTTCCTGGCGGCAAGCATACGGCAGGCTCCGAGCGCCCACCTCGACGGGAGAGACCGGGGGGAGTGCTCTGTGCTCCCCACCATAACCTCGCACCCCGTCCCGCGCAACGTTTTGCGGGACAACGGGATCGGCTCACCAACCCGCACACCGCCCACGCCGGCGACCCGACCCCACCGGTCGCAGGAGGCCCGCTCCGTGACAATCTGCCACAGCCCCGGCCCGGCGAGCCACCGGCACCTGCCCAGCTAATTCTTTACATGACAACGACTTACCAACCGCGGCCCGGCCAGGCTTGACGGGTACACCTCATGCATTCAGATTGCGGCTGAGATCCGTTCTCAGTCCTCAAGCCCCGGAGACTCGGATGGGGATCGACCGCGTACCTGTTGGCAGCTGGGCCCGAATCGAGGCGATCGATGATGCGACCGCCCGACGCGAGCTTACGCGTCTCGGGTTCGAGGAAGGCGCCGACGTGGAGGTGGTCAGCCGGATCCCCTTCGGCCCTGTCGTCCTGCAACGTCGTCACCGCCAAGTAGCGATCGGCCGGGAACTGGCGCGCCGGGTCCGCGTGACGACGACGTGAGCCGGTGTCATAGCGGGTCTCCCGCAGCGGGCGCCGCATCATCCGCGGCCTTAGCCTCCCAACAGCAGCAAGGACTCATCGTACTGGTCGGCAACCCGAACGTAGGGAAGTCGGCGATATTCAGTGGTCTGAGCGGAACGTACGCGGAGGTCTCCAATTTTCCGGGCACGACGGTGGAGGCTATGGCGGGTCGCTGGCGGGATCGGCCGCTGATCGACGCGCCGGGTACGTACGGTCTGGGCGAGCATTCCGAGGAGGAGCGGATCACGACGGAGCTGATCGGGCAAGCGGCCGTCGTGGTGAACGTGGTGGACGCGGCCCACCTGGATCGTGACCTCTTCCTCACCCTGCAGCTGGCGGAGAGCGGCGCTCCCATGGTCGTCGCGCTGAACCTGATCGATGAGGCGCGGCGCGCCGGCGCGGAACCGAACGCCGCGGAGCTGGAGCGTGCCCTCGGTGTCCCGGTGGTCCCGACCGTGGCGGTGACCGGTGAGGGGCTGGCGGAGCTGGCGGAGGCGATGGCCCGGGCCCGGCCGGGCAGCTGGACGCTGAACGGGTCGGACGATCTAGCGCGGCGCCGGGCCGCCGACGAGCTGTACGGCCGCGTCGTGCCGGAGACGCGGAAGCGGCGCCGCATGGCCGAGTGGCTGGGCCGCGCGTCGGTCACGCTGCACTGGGGCGTCCCGATGCTCGTCCTCTCGCTGGCGGGTACCTACTTGCTGGTCGGTGTGGTGGTCGCGCAGAACCTGGTGGGCTTCACCGAGGCGCGTCTCGGGCAGGAGCTGTGGGAGCCGTTCGCCCGCGCGGCGGCCGACCGGGTCGGGATCGGCGGCGCCCTGCGTGAGATCCTGGTAGGCGAGTTCGGGCTCCTCACCATGACGGTGACCTACGTCGTCTTCCTGCTGGCCCCGCTGGTGGCCGCCTTCTACTTCGCCCTGGCGCTGCTCGAGGACTCGGGCTTCCTGCCGCGGATCGCTACGCTCGTCGACCGGCTGCTCGGCGCACTCGGGCTCAACGGCCGAGCGGTGATCCCCATCATCCTCGGGTTCGGCTGCGTGACGATGGGAACCATCACGACGCGGCTCCTGGCGACGCGGCGCGAGCGGACGATCGCCACGGCGCTTCTCAACTTCGCGATCCCCTGCTCCGCCCAGCTCGCCGTGATCGCCGCACTGCTCGCCGGCTTCGGCGGCGGCTGGGTCTTCGCTTACGCGGCGATCATCTTCGCCATGCTTGTCGCCGTCGGCACCGTTCTCGATCGCATGATCCCCGGGAAATCGATGCCACTCCTCATCGAGCTGCCGCCGCTACGCTGGCCGCGCCCCGCCGCCGTCGCCCGCAAGACGCTGACCAAGGGCTACTGGTTCATGCGCGAGGCCACGCCCTGGTTCGCCGCCGGCGCGCTGATCATCGCCGTCCTCCAGGTCACCGGTGGCCTGGACTTCTGGGAGCGCCTGCTGCGCCCCCTCATCGTCAGCTGGTTGCATCTGCCGGCCGAGGCCGCCCGGGCGATCGTGATGGGACTGGTGCGCCGCGACTTCGGTGCCGCCGGGCTCTACGACATGGGCCTGTCGCCCGAGCAGGCGCTCGTCTCCCTCGTGGTGATCACCCTCTTCGTGCCGTGCGTCGCCTCGATCCTGGTGATGGCCAAGGAGCACGGCGTCCGCACGGCAATCCGAATCTGGGTCGGTACCTGGGTCGTCGCCTTCGCGGTCGGCGGCGTGCTGGCCAAACTGCTCTCATGGCTGGGAGTCGCATCATGAAGACCCCGAGAGTGCTTCAGCGTGGCATCATGCTCTGGCGACATCGGAGCGAAGCACCCGATGACATAGACCGCTCGGCGACAGCGCTACCCGAGATCTGCCCCGCCGCCCGCTGCGAGCGCTGCGGCTACGAGTTCGTCCCCTATACCGTCAGTGCCGTCTGTCCCCGCTGCCTCGAGCCGTTCGTCCGCGACCCCTGCTACGGCAGCTGCTTCAGTTGCCCGCTGTTGCCGGAGGCGACCCAGGAGTCGAAGTAGCCGATGGCCGGCAAACGGTAGCCAGTGGCCGGTAGACGGTGGAGCGGTGAACGGTTACCGCCTACCGTCTACCGCCGCACCGCCCACCGCTTGCCGAACTACCAAGGCCGCCCGAAGAAGAAATCCTTGACTCCAAATGGCGTTTGATACAAGATACAAGCCCCACAGGTTACACCGGCTAAGCCCGTCCCCCACAATACCCAGTCGCGGGAGGATCTCCGATGCGCAGGAATGTTGCTCCCCTCAGCCTGGCCCTCTTGCTAGCCCTGGCAGCTGCACTCGGGGCCCAACAGGCGACCAGCGGGCTGGAAGTCGCCGAGGCCGTCATCACGACTGCCGTGGCCGATCGCCAGCCGACCGACACCCTGACGACCGTCTCCAAGGACATCGGAACCGTGTTCTGCTGGATGCGGATCACCGGTGCGCAGGGCGAGATCCAGGTCGAGCACGTCTGGTACAAGGACGACACCGAGGTCGCCCGGGTACCACTCCGCGTCGCCGGCAGCAACTGGCGTACCTGGAGCTCGAAGAACATCGATCCGATGTGGACGGGCAGCTGGAGGGTCGACATCGTCGGACCGGACGGCGGGGTCCTGCAGTCGCTGTCGTTTACGGTAGGCTAGGTGAGCAGTGAGCAGTGATCAGTAGTCGGTAGCCAGTGATCAGTGGTCCGGCTGTGTCAGCAGGCGAGAGAAGCGTCGCCGATAAGAGGGTGACGTCATACTGATCAGTGATCACTGATTACTGATTACTGATTACTGATTACCGATTACCGATCACTTCTCCCGAGACAGCGGACGCCGTCCGGGCCGGCGACGACTACATCGGTAGCCAGTCCCAGGAACAGCCCGTGCTCGACGATCCCCGCACGTGCCACCAGCCTGGCGGCCAGCGCGGGGGGGTCGGCTATGGGCCCGAAGCGGGCATCGAGGATCCAGTTGCCGTGGTCGGTGACGTAGGGTTCACCGCCCGCCGCCTGCCGCAGCTTCACATCCGCGCCCAGCGAAGCGAGAAAATTGCCTTCGGGGATCCAGCCGAACGGTACGACCTCCACCGGCACGGCCCATCTGGTGCCCAGTGCCGGTGAAAGCTTCGACTCATCGACGACGATGACCAGGCGCTGGCTCGCCTGAGCCACGATCTTCTCGCGCAACAGCGCGCCGCCACCGCCCTTGATCAGATCGAAGTTGGACGCCACCTCGTCCGCCCCGTCGATGGTGAGGTCGACGACCGGGTCGCGCTCCAGCGTCGTCAACGGGATCCGCAGGCGGCGGGCCTCCGCCGCCGTGGCCTCCGAGGTCGGCACACCGACGATGTCGGTCAGCCCGCCCTCCCGCAGCAGATCACCGATGCGCCGAACCGCATAGAGCGTCGTGCTGCCGGACCCCAGCCCGACGACCATGCCAGGCTCCACGAACTCGACGGCCCGCTCGGCCGCCAGCTTCTTGAGGCTGGCCGTTTCCTCGCTCATATCACGTGCCCCACTGCTCTCACCGGTTACCGCTGACGAGCGTCAGCCGACGAAGTCGACCGGCCCGAGGATCTCGTTGTCGGGATCCGCCACGACGCGCCGCGGCGCGCTCGGCAGCTCCCACTCGAAGGCGCTCTCCCGCTCCCGAACCTCGAACGTCCGGCGCAGGCTGTAGCCCTCGCCCTCGGCCTGCAGGTCGAGGGGGAAGCGAAAGGCCCCCCACCGCTGCCCCTGGCGGACCCGGATGCGCAGCACCCGCTCTCCCGCGTCCCACGACTGCGCCACCTCCACCTCAGGATAGCCCGGTCGGTAGAGCCATTGCTCGAAGAACCAGCCGAGGTCCGCGCCGGATGCCTCCTCCATCGTCCTCCGGAAGTCGGCGCTCAGCGCCGTGCCGTGCCGCTGCTCCGAGTAGTAGCGGCGGATCCCGGCGAAGAAGGCCTCGTCGCCCACCGTGCACCTCAGCATATGGAGCACCCAGGCGCCCTTCTGGTAGCTGTTCGCGTTGAGCACCCTGAACAGGTTCTCGGGCTCCGCATCGATCACCGGCCGCGCCACGGCGTCCGACCTCAAGTAGATCCGCTCCGACCGCGCCCGCGATGCGGCCCCCACCTCCGTGCCATCGGCCAGCTCGAAGAAGACGCTGGTGAAATACGTGGCGAAGCCCTCCGACAGCCAGATGTGCGGCCACTCGCGCTCGGTGACCGCGTCACCAAACCACTGGTGCGCGATCTCGTGCGCCAGCAGGCCGTCGGCCGATTCCATGCGGCTGACCCGCTCGGTCAAAAAGATGGCGCTCGAGTTCTCCATGCCGCCGAACCGCGTCGACGATTGCACCAGCGCCAGCTTCTCGTACGGGAACGGCCCGACCAGGCTGTCGAAGAAGGCGACGATCTCCGGCGCCCGGCGAAAGAGACCCGCCAGGTGCTCCTCGTCCTCCGGATACGTCCACTGGGTTACGTGGACGCAGGGCGAGGACTCGACATCGCAGCCCGACGTCCCCAGCTCACGTTGCACCAGCTCGCCGGCGCCCAGCACCATCGTGTAGACCGGGATAGGCCGGTCCGTCGCCCAGATCCAGATGTTCGTCCCGTCCTCGGCCTCGACCACCTCCCGCAACTCGCCCACCGCCACCACCCGCCATTCCCGCGGCGCGCGCACCCGGAACTCCACCGTCGCCTTGTCGCTAGGATGATCGACGCCCGGGAACCAGTAGCGCGCCCGGTTCGGCCAGTTGTCGGCGAACACCGTCGGCCGGCCGTAGCTGTCTTTGCTGAAGACGAGCCCATCCTCGGGCGCGCCACCGTAGAACACGCGAACGACCAGCGTGTCTTCCGCGGCCGCGTCTACGCCCAGCTCCACCTGCAGTCGCCCGGCAGTCAGATCGTGGCGCGCCCGCGCGCCGGCCACCATCACCGAATCAACGGTCAGTCCAACGAGGTCGAAGCCCACCCGCTCCGTACCCTCGGCGGTCACTCTCAGAGTGATCTCGGCGCTGGCGCGGTACGCCTCGGCGTCCGGACCCACTTCAACGGCGATCCGGTAGCCCAGAACGTCGACGGGCCGCTCCGGCTCCGCCGGCGCCGCGCCGATCAACGCGGCGAGCACGAAGACGCCGAACGTGTCAGTCCTGCTTGTCAACATACCTCCTCACAAACTCGACGAGCCGCCGGAAGTAGTCGGCACCGCCCACCATCAGCATGTCGTTGTGATCCGCGCCGCGCACCTCGTACCATTCCTTCGGCTCCGACGCCGCCTCGTACAGACGACGGCCCATCCGTACCGGCACGATCGTGTCCGCGTCGCCATGGATGAACAGGACCGGCGAGCGCAGGTTCGGTACCTTGGAGAGCGAATCGAACTTGTGGGTCATCGAGCCAAGCAGCATCCCGGGCAGGAACGAGTAGTGGAGCTTCGCCAGATCCTCGGCCGAAGTGAACGACGACTCGACCACCAGCACCGCTGCGTCCTGCCGCGTGCCCAACTCGATCGCCACCGTGCCGCCCAGCGATCGGCCGAAGATCACCAGACGCGCCCGATCGACGCCCCGCTCCTCCGTTAGGTACCGGTACGCCAAGAGGCCGTCCTCGTAGAGGGCTCCCTCCGACGGCTTCCCCTCGCTCTTCCCGTAGCCCCGGTAGTCCATGATCAGCACGTTCAGGCCCATCGTCACGAGCAGCGAGACGTTGTCCAGCCGGTCGTACAGGTCGCCCGCGTTCCCGTGGAAGAAGAGCAGATCGGCGAAGGCACCCTCCGCCAAGGCGTAGATCCCGTGCACCCGCACACCGTCCGGCGTCTCCAGCCATACCTCCTCCACTCGCGAGGCGCCCTCGACCTGCGGCGTCGGCGCGTCCTCACGCACCCGCGTCGGAAAATAGATGAGCTGCCGTTCCAGCGACTCGAGCATCAGCCGGCCACCCAGTAGAAAGAGAACGATCGCGGCCGCTACACCGACCCCGGCGTACGCAACCCTGCGCCCCACGCCGCCGAGCCGCGATCCAACCGAAACGTCCAATTCCTCAACCACGAGCGAAGAAGATAAGCGTCGACGTACCGGCGACAAAGCCCTGATCCGGCGCGCGTCACCGTCCGACCCGTCGCGTTGGACTGTCAGCGCTCCTGACTCGGCCCATTGTAAAGGACGGCCGGCCAGTCAACGGCTCATCCTGATCTCAGCACTCGCGCCCCCTTTCCGCCAACTGCGCAGCGGCAGCGCGAGAGGCTGCGGAACCGGTGGGAACGCCTACTGGAGTGTCGCGTCAGTGCCGCGGGGGACGGTACTCGAAGGAGAACGAGCGCGAGCGCTGCTGAGTAAGCGTCGTGGTCTTCTCACCCGGCGCCTCGACTTCCATGGACAACGTTTGCGTCGTTCTCAGGTGGTGTGGGACCAGACCGTCGGGCTCGGTCACCAGTCTGATGTGATTCTCCAGGTCCAGACGCCGCCAGACGACCCCGGCACCCGCGATGGCCTGAAACATGTCCCCCGCCAGTTCATCCAAGAACTCCTCCAGGCCAGCAGGATCGGGGGATGACGCCAACTCCAGCACGACACACGCCGAGTCGGCCGACCCCTTCGAGCATGGGGTGCGTGACGTCAACGAGAGTTGGTAGACATAAGGGATGGTGCGGCCGGGAAGGATCGGGATCGGCTCCTCCGCCTCGAATTCATAGACCGCGCCACGTTCGAGCTCCGCTTCCGTCCATATTCCGACCAGGGCATTCCAGTCCTCGACAGCCTTGGAGGTAAAGAACTCCACGGTGAGGAGGCGGTCCATCAGCTCTCTGAACTCTCCGACTCCCGCTGCGTCCGCCGGGAGCGAGTCGAACATTGGCTGAACCAGAGTCCGTGCCATCTCCACAAGGCGATCTATGTCCTTGACGGCAACGATGTCTCCCCAGTCATTGACAACGAGATTCGGCATTAGACCGCCGAACTGCTCGGTCAAGCTCTCTACCGATAGCCCTTGAGGCGGAAGGTCGGCACCACCGATTCTGAAGTCGTCGTAACTCACCATGCGGCCAGCAGGGTGACTCTGCACGAGAAACCGATACGTGATACTCGCCGCACTCGTGTCGGCCTCGCCATGTATATCACGAATCTGTTCACGTGAGTGGGTCACATACCCCTCGAGGCCGATCGGCCAGTCGAACGAGAGCACGATCACATCTTTGCTGTCCACCTGTGCGGGCAGCGTTACGGGTAGCGCGAGCAGGGCCGGGATGCAGAGGGTCTGTCGGAGGCGCACGGGATCCTCCTCGTAGCCGTGTGTCGACCTGCGGCCGCCTATCGGCACGGTCTCGGCCACAAGAACATGATAGCATTCCTCGTAGCTGGCGGCGACCCGCACACCACATCACGAACGATCTCCGTACCGCGCGCGCCCTGACGGTCAGCGCCGATCTCCGTGGCCCGGTCCGAGCCTTCCCTGCATAATCAGGTAGTGATCCGGGCGTGCCGGCGCGCTGGTAACGGCCCTGAATGATTGGTAGCTTGCCGCCGGCCACCGGCCACGCCCGGGTCCGGTCCGGCGGTTTTCCACCACACAGCCACACCGCTTGCCCACCGCGACCGGTGGCTCCACAATACGGTCTTTCGTCAACTTATCTTCAAGGACGAGGCCCTTGATCCACGACCCGCTACTCGTCGCCGCGCTGATCGCCGGAACCACGGCGCTCGCCTTCTGGCTCGACCACCGGTTCGCCGCGCTCTCCAAGGTGGGCGCCGCGCTGATGGCGCTGTTCCTGGGCGCCGTGCTCTCGAACGTCGGGCTGGTGCCACAGGAGTCGTCGGTCTACGGCGTGATCGAGGGGCCGGTCGTCTCGCTGGCGATCGTCTACCTGCTGTTATCGGTGAGGCTGGCGGACTTGAAGCTCGCGGGCCCCAGGATGGCGGGCCTCTTCGTGGTGGCGAGCGTGGGGACGGCGCTGGGCGCGGTGGTCGGCGCCCTCGTCTTCAGCGGCAGCATCGGCACGGTCACCTGGAAGCTGGCCGGCGCGTTCACCGGTACTTACACCGGCGGCAGCCTCAACTTCGCGGCGGTGGGACGCGGCCTCGAGCTGCCCGCCTCGACGTTTGCCGCGGCGGCCGCGGCCGACGCGGTGACCACGGGGATCTGGTTGGGCATCGTGCTCATGGCACCCGTGCTGCTGGCCCGCTCCGCGCCGGGCGCGGCGGCGCCAGCCGCTCCGGACCCCGCGGCCGCGGGGGATGCGGCCGACGGGCTGCCCGCCTCCAATGCGCACCCCTACTGGACCCGGGTGCCGGTGTCGCTCTTCGATCTGGTGCTGCTGGCGGCCCTCGGCCTGGCTCTGCTCGTCGCGGCGCGCTGGCTGGGCCAGCAGCTCGGCCTCGTGCCCGAGATCCTCTGGCTCACGACGATCGCCCTCGTCCTCGCCCAGCTTCCCCGAATCCGCCGGCTCAGCGGGGCGGAGCAGCTCGGCAACCTGGGGCTGCACCTCTTTTTCGTCGTCATCGGGATCCGCTCGCTGTTCCGAGCGATGCTCCAGGTGGGCCCGGAAATCTTCCTCTACACCCTCGTCGTGGTCGCCATTCATGGTATC
>JASFTY010000080.1:0-11305 GCA_050050535.1 Gemmatimonadales bacterium
CCTTCGGTCACACTCGATGGGACGATCTACTTCTCGCGCCAGCCGAGCGGCAGCCAGGAGAGCTACATCTACCGATCGCGCTTCGTGGACGGCGCCTATCAGCCGGCGGAGCTGCTCCCTCCCCAGATCAATTCGACGGCGGTACAATTCAACGCATTCGTCGCCCCCGACGAGAGCTACTTGATCCTCGCGGTCTTCGGGCGTGATGACAGTCTGGGGAACGCCGACTACTACATCGTCTTCCGCAACCGGGACGACGTTTGGAGCGAGCCCATCAACTTGGGCGACGTGGTCAATACTCCAAGAGGCGGCGAGTGGTCGCCCTTTGTGACGCGCGACGGCAAGTACTTCTTCTTCATGTCGTCGCGGACACGACCGCCAGAGAGTCTTCCCGAGACTCTGACGGCCGAATTCTTGTGGCAGGCGCACGAGAGCCCGCAGAACGGAGACGCGGACATCTACTGGATGGATGCCTCATTCATAGATGAGCTTCGGCCGCCGGAATTCGGAAGGTTCTAGCGACGCCAAGCTCGCCGAGTGGCGCCCTGGGGCGCTACTCGGCCTCCTTGTTGCCCTTCCGCTTCTGCACCAGGTCGTCAACGCGCTTGTTGACTTCTTGCAGGCCTTCGCTGAGTGTCTCGCGCAGCTCGTCCAGCAGGTCGGTAGAGGCTCCCCGCGTGGCACTCCAAGTCTCCTTGGCCGCCGCCTTGGTATCCGGCTGCTTCGCCTCCTCGCGCACCGCATCCACTGCCCGGTCCATCTTTTCGCCCAACTCGCGCAGACGGTCGACCACCTTGCGAGTCTCTTCCTCGCTCACCTCGTCGGTCGCCCAACCTTCCTTGAAGGCGCTGCCGAGGCGATCGCCCAGGTCCTTGACCTGCTTGCCAACTTCTTTCCACGCCTGCGCAACGTCGCGCCAGGTGCGTTCCTCTTCCGCCTGCTCTTCCGACTTCATCGGCAACTTCTCGTCCATTGCATCTCTCCGTGTCATACGGCAACCAGCCCACTGACTACTGATCACTGACTACTGACTACTGATCACTGATTACCGATCACTGATCACTACTCACTACTCCCCCAGGCCCGCCCGTGTTTCAAGGACGCAGCAACTCCAACAGCCAATCGCGCGCCGCGCGCATCGCCTGACCTCGATGGCTGATCTCGTTCTTCTGTTCGACCGTCAGCTGCGCCGTAGTGACGCCACGCCCCGGCAGGTAGAAGAGCGGGTCATAGCCGAATCCTCCCTCGCCCTGGGGCTCACGTAAGATAACGCCGTCGACGCGGCCACCGAACACGCGCGACACTTCATCGAGCACCAGGGCCACGGCACAATAGAAGTGGGCGGTCCGCTGTTCGTCGGGCACGTCACGAATTTGGCGGAGCAGATACAGATTGTTGGCGCGATCGACGCCGTACTCCGCTTGCATCTCGGGTGGCGCGTAGCGCTTGCTGCGTGGACCGGGCTCGCCGTTCAGAGCATCGACGCAGATACCGGAGTCCTCAGCTATCATCGGCAGACCGGTGCGATCGTGGAAGTACTCGGCCTTGGCGAGGGCGTTGCGAGCGAACGAGGTGAACGTCTCCAGCCGCTCCTCCTCGGGCCGCCGCTCGACATCCAGCTCAGCGAGGGTGACCAAACGGATCGGCGTGTTGCGGAAAAGCGGTTCGACCTCGCGAAGCTTGCCGGCGTTCCGTGTCGCCATCGCCAGTCTCACAGTGCTACCTCCACCGCGCGGCGCTGCAGCTCGATCAGCTCGCCCACGCCCTTGCGGGCGAGTGAGAGCAGCGTCTCGAGCTCGCCCTCACCGAATGCGGCGCCCTCGGCGGTCCCTTGGACTTCGACGATGCGGCCGTCGTCGAGTGCCGCGTAATTCATGTCGACATCGGCACCGACATCCTCGTGATAGTCGAGATCGACACACGGCTCACCGTTGACGATCCCCACGCTCACCGCCGCCACGAAGCGGCGCACCGGGTTTGCGGGTAGGATTCCTTGGGCGACGAGGCGCGCCGCCGCCGCGTAGAGGGCGACGCAGCCGCCCGTGATGGCGGCGGTGCGGGTACCGCCGTCGGCCTCGAGTACGTCGCAATCGACGATGATCGTGCGGTCACCCAGCGCTTCGAGCTCGGTGGCCGCCCGCAGCGCCCGCCCGATCAGCCGCTGTATCTCCTGCGTCCGGGCGCGCGGCCCGTTCCGCTCGCGTGGCGTGCGCTGGCTGGTTGACCGGGGCAGCATGGCGTATTCGGCGGTGACCCAGCCGCCTCGCACCTCGCGCCAAGGCGGTACGCCGTCCTGAACCGTGGCGGCGCAGAGGACGCGGGTGTCGCCCATGGCGATGAGGCACGACCCTTCGGCCCGGGCCGCTGCGCCGGTCTCCATCGACACCGGCCGCAGCTCATCCGGTCGGCGTCCCGAGGCTCGTCGCACGCGACTCATCGCTCGTTCATCCGGTGGGCCCTCTCCAGCAACTCGGTGGTCGACAGTCCTTCGATGTACGGCAGGATCACTATCCTACCGCCACCCGCTTCCACAACCTCGCGCTCGGGGAGCTGTTCCGGGGCATAGTCGCCCCCTTTCACCATGATATCGGGCTGCAGAGAGGCGATCAGGTCCGCCGGGGTATCCTCGTCAAACACGACTACCGCGTCGACGCACTCGAGCGCCGCCAGGCAGGCGGCACGGTCGAGCTGTGGCTGCAGCGGTCTGCCCGATCCCTTCAGGCGACGAGTCGAGCCGTCGCTGTTGAGTCCGACCAGCAAGCGGTCGCCGAGCTGGCGCGCCTGGACGAGCAACTGCACGTGCCCGCGGTGCAGGATATCGAAGCAGCCGTTGGTGAATACGAGCCGGCAGTCACGACCCGGCCCGTACTCGACCTGCGCCGCTTCCCGCGTCAGGATCTTTCGCCGCAGGACTTCCGGTAGCTCTGCTCCGCTGCTCACGCTCAACCTCCGCGTCCCGATTCCCTGAAGGCCGCGACGATCACTTCCCCGCCGCGGCTCAGCATCTCCTCCGCCACTTGGATGCCCAGCTCCTCGGGCCGCTCGGCGCGGCCCTCGCCGTGTGCTCGAATCAGCTGGGAACCGTCGGGCGCCGCGATGAGCCCGTGCAAGATCAGCGCCGTGCCCCGTGCCCAGGCACGGGCGCCGACGGGCACCTGGCAGCCGCCCTGCAGCCTGGCCAGCAGGGCGCGCTCGGCACCGGTCTCGGCCCGGGCTGCGTCGTCATCGATCGGCCGCACCAGCTGATCGATCGTCGGGTCATCCTCGCGGCTCTCGACCGCTATGGCGCCCTGCCCCGGCGCCGAGAGCCATTCGGGCGGCTCGAGGTAAGAGCTGATGCGCCGGCCGAGTCCGAGGCGCAGCAGACCCGCCGCCGCCATTATCAGCGCGTCATACCGCCCCTCATCGAGCTTGCGCAGTCGGGTCTCGACGTTGCCCCGGATCGCTGCGACCTGCACGTCGGGCCGTGCCGCGAGGATCTGTGCGCGACGCCGTTCCGAGCCGGTCCCAATCCTCGCCCCCCGTCGTGCCGCCCAGAGATCGCGTGCCCCGTCCGCCGTTGCCACCCAGGCGTCCCTGGGATCCTCGCGCTCGCAAACCGCGCCCACTCTCAAGCCGGGTGCGAGATCGGTCGGCAGATCCTTGAGCGAATGAACGGCGAGATCTACGTCACCCGCTCGGAGCGCCGACTCGAGTTGCTCGGTGAACAGACCCTTGCCACCGATCGCGGGCAACGGGCGGTCCAGAACCTTGTCACCCGTCGTCTCGATCTCGACGATCTCGAAGCGCCGATCCGGCCAGGCACGGCTCAGACTATCGCGCACCCACTCCGACTGCCACATCGCCAGGCGGCTGCCGCGGGACGCGATGCGCACGATCCGGCGGCGCGTCAGTGTGCGCCTCCTCGAGTCAAGCCGGCCGGCCCGACCACGATGCGTCCGCCCGGCCCCCTGCCCCGGCCAGCACGCTGAAATATCCAGCTCAAGAGCGGCGGCGTGACGAAGGTCGAGACCATCACCATAATGAGAATAGCGCTGAACACGGCATCGGAGAGCAAGCCGCCGCGTCGGCCCATATCGGCGAAGATCAGGCCGACCTCACCGCGCGGGATCATGCCGACGCCTATCGCCAGGCCGCTCATCTTCTCCCACGGCACTGCGAAGCCCGCCACTACCTTGCCTAGAATGGCAATTGCGGTCAGGACACCACCGATCACGAGCACGCCCGTGTTGAACTGCTCGCTCCATGGCAAGAAGAGCTGCACGTTCACCGCGGCGCCCACCGAGACGAAGAAGATCGGTGTGAAGACGTCGGCTACGGGCTCGATGCGCTCGTCGACCAGGTCGAACTGGTTCGTCGTCGAGAGTATGATACCGGCGGCGAAGCTACCGATGATCATCGCCGAGTCGGAGATATCGGCCAGCGCCGCCAGTAGCAGCGCGAAGCTGAAAGCTGAGACGAGCAGCACGCCGCGCACCCGCAAGCGATCGACGAAGTCGAACAGGTGCGGGCCGATGAAGTTGCCGATGAGCACGGCGAGGACCAGGAAGCCGACCGCCTTCATAAGCATCCAGGTGACAGCGCCGACAGTGACGTTGGAGCCAGCGGCCAGGCCGACGACCAGAGCGAGCATGACGAGGCCCAGCACGTCGTCGATCACCGCCGCTCCGATGATCGTGCGCGCCTCGCGGGTCCGCATCTGCTCGAGATCGGAGAGCACGCGCGCCGTTATCCCTACCGACGTTGCCGTGAGCGTGGCGCCGACGAACAGAGAGACCCTGGTGAGGCTCACGCCCTCCGGGTGGGCACCGAGGTCGGGGTTGGCGAAGTACCAGTAGCAGGCGCCGAGCACGAAGGGTACCGTCACCCCGACGCTGGCCACGACCGCCGCCGCCGGGCCGACCCGGAACATCTCTTTCAGGTCGGTCTCCAATCCCACCTCGAACAGCAGGATCAACACGCCGATCTCTGCCAGGAGGTGAATTATCTCGGCCATCGGGTCGCCGGCGGCCGTCGGTACGATCCCCAGTACGCTGCCCCCCAGGATCACGCCGCCCAGCAACTCGCCGAGGACCGCAGGTTGGCCGATCCGCTCCGCGAGCTCGCCGCTGAACTTCCCGACCATCAGAATCGCTACGATGATCAACAGAAAACGAGCGGTCGTGCCCGCGCCCGAGTCGTCGTGGCCCGGCTCCTGCGCGTCTGAGGTCGACGGGCCCGTGTCCTGGGCAAGCGCGGCCAGTGGCTCGGACGCCGGCACTTCGGGTGTAGGCACACGGTAGCCCGACATACCGACGAGGAAGATGCCGGCGACGGCCCACAGCAGGAGCCGGCGACGACGGGCGCGTCGGCCGCGCGGGCGCCTCGCCTTCAGCAGCTCACCACTGGGACTGTGCACCATCGATGATCGCCTGGATGAGGTTATCGATCGCCAGCAGGCGGCCGTCGGTCTCGCTCTGGCCCTGAGCGGGCTCGTATTCGCCGGAAGCGGAGAGCCCCCTATTCGACCAGAGGACCTGCTCCTGCCTGACATCGTAGATCTCGATCGAGATGGTGATCTCGACTCGCCGTTGGAAGATGACCGGCCCCTCCGGGTCCGGTTGGTAGTTAACGGCGCGGTCGTCGTAGCGTGTGATCGTGCCGCGCAGGATCGCGTCTGCCGACCCCTCGTCCGCCGGTCGCAGGCCGAGTCGGCCGGGGATATTGTCGAGCAGCGCCTGGGTGAGCTCCTGGGTCAGGGTGAATTGGGTGGTTCGGTTGTCCATCGGCAGGATAGCGACGGAGTCGATATGGCCGGGCAGGCCCCCGCCACCGGACAGGCTGTAGACGCCGCAGCCGGCGAGCGCCAGCAGCGAGAGACTAGCGAGGCGCCACATCGAAGATGCGTCTCTCGAAGGGCTCATGCTCGCGGATCTCCAATACCTTGATGCGTACCTCATGGAACTCTCTCAGGTCGCGATAGCGGGCCTCCAGCGGCCAGCGAAAAGTGCCGGGGGTGTCGCCGGCCTCACCTGGCTCGATGCGGATCTCCTGGACGACATCCCCGTCGATCAACAGCTCGGCCTCGATCAGCCGACCCAACCCGTCGAAATGGAAGGCCACCGCGGCCTGCGGTGACAGCCGGTAGGTCAGCTGGGAGCGCTCGCCGCGCCGCGCGCCCTCGGGCACCACGCCGGCCGGCGGTCGGAACGCTCCGATCATCGTCCACATGAACGTCGGTGGCGGCAGGGTTATCCGCTGCTCGCCAAGGTAGTAGACGTCTGCGCCGAGCATGACGGCGCTCTGTACGCCGGACGAGCCGGGCCCCAGCAGATCGAGCCGCACACTGTCCGGCGGGTTGACCCGAACGCCGCCCTCACCGGAGAAGCGCCCGTCACTCCCCCAGTACCGCCATTCGAAAACGATGAGCTTGGGCTGGTCCGGTGTACCGACCTCGCGAAGCCGGCTCTCCAGTGCGACCGGATCGCTAATCGGCACCGGGGCCGGTAGCTGCGGACCGCAAGCGGCCGCGGCCGCGGCCAGCATCGACAAGAACTCTCTAGCTCTCAATGATTTGCGAAATTACCGGGCGCCGCGAACAGCGTCAAGCAATCTGCGGCTCCAGGCCCGAGCCCAGAAGGCCCTCGATCGAGCCGGGCAGCTTGCGAGGAGACCCGCCGCGATCGACACACACCAGCTCGGTCTCCGCTTCCGCCAGGACCGAGTCGCCCTCGGTCCGTTCCACCACATAGTGGAAGGTAACGCCGCGGCTCCGCACACGGGTCAGCCGGGTGCGCACCCGTACGGGGTCATCGTAGCGGGCGGAGTTACGGAATCGGATCTGGGCGCGGGAAACGACGAGATAGACACCCTGCCGCTCCAGTTCCGCATAGGTGGCACCCAGCTGGCGCATCAGCTCGGTGCGCCCCATCTCGCACCAGATGAGGTAGTTGGTGTGGTAGACTACGCCCATCTGGTCCGTCTCGGCGTAGCGGACTCTGAACTCGATCGTGCTCTCGGGCACACCCCCTCCGTTCGTCTCACAGCCTGCATCGATTTCCAGAACTCGCCAAGGATAGGGCCTCTCGGTCACGGCGTCAAAATGTCCGGCGTCTTGTGCCCGCCGGCCACGCGTCTATTTTGCGCCTGCCTATGTCGAGACCCGCGGTGATCATCTCAGACCTACACCTGGGCGCCGTGCCGGACACGGTGGGTCAGGAGTTCCAGCGTTTCGCGCGCTCCTGGCAGGGCCGCGCCGACACCATGCTGATCAACGGCGACCTGTTCGACTTCTGGTGCGGATACCGAACGGTATTCCCAAGTATGCACTACCACACCCTGCGGGCGCTGAGCGAGCTACGTGAATCCGGGGTGAAGATCACCCTCGTCGGTGGCAACCACGACGCGTGGGCGGGCGGCTTCCTCGAGGAGACGATCGGGCTCCAGCTTGTCGACGGCCCGGTCGAGCTCGAGCTGGCCGGCCGACGCGCCCTGGTGGCGCACGGTGATGGAATCGGTCCCGGAGATACCGGCTACAAGGTGATGAAGTTCTTCATGCGCAGCCGGCCGATATGCGGAGCGATGCGCTGGGTCCATCCGGACGTGGCCAGCCGGATAGCGCGCCGCGTGTCGCGCACCGACAAGCGCTCGAAGCGTGACTTCGCGAAGGCGGAAGAACGTGCGCAGGTTCTGGAACAGAGCGCGGTAGAGCTGCTGGAGGACCGCGACGACCTCGAGCTCGTCGTGTTCGGTCACTGTCACATCCCGCAGGTGAGAGCGGTGGGCTCGAGCGGGTTCTACATCAATTCGGGCGATTGGGTGACGCACCGGACCTATACGGTCGTCACTGAGGATACGATCGACCAGAGCGAGTGGTCCGGGTCCGGCTAGCGCTTGCGCTTCCCGCCCTCACTCCCCCTATTCAGGCGACACCACCCATTCACAACATAGCGAGGCTACCATGAGACCCGTGCCAATGCGACGCGCCGGCGCTCTCACGCTCCTGTTCATCGGCAGCTGCGCCGTCGAGCCGGACATGCAGTCTTTGCGCGATCAGACTGAGATCATCCCGCGCGAGATCCTGTTCGGGAACCCCGAGAAGATCGGTGTCAAGATCAGCCCCGACGGGTCGATGATCAGCTACGTCGCACCGGTGGACGGAGTCCTGAACATCTGGGTCGGCCCCGCCGACAACCCGGCCACCGCACAACCGATCACTCACGATACGGGGCGCGGCATCGCCAACTACGGTTGGGCCTACACGGGTGCGCACATCATCTATGTGCAGGACTTGCACGGCGACGAGAACTGGCGGGCGTACAGCGTGGACCTCGAGACCGGCGAGTCGCTGGACCTGACACCGCTGCGCGGTGTGCAGGCCCGCTTTCAGGAGGTGAACCCCGAGTTTCCCGAGGAAGTCCTGGTCGGCCTCAACGACCGCGACCCGCGCCTGCACGACCTCTACCGTGTGAACGTCACCACCGGCGTCCGACAGCTGGTCCTGCGTAACGAGGGCTTCGAGCGTTTCGTCACCGACAGCGACTACAACGTGCGCTTCGGTGGCCGCTTCACAGCGGGCGGCGCGTTCGAGCTGCATCGGCCGACGGCCGATGGCGGCTGGGAGCTGTGGGAGAGCTGGGGGCTCGAGGACTCCGAGACGACGTTCGCCCTCTTCTTCGACGAGAGCGGCGACACCCTCTACATGCAGGACAGTCGCGGCCGGAACACGGCGGCCCTGGTGGCGGTCGACCTCGCGACCGGCGCGAAGACGGTCATCGCCGAGGACCCGCAGGCCGACATGGACGATGTCATGTACCATCCGCTGGACAGGCACATTGAGGCGGTGGCCTTCAACTACGACCGCAAGCGCTGGACGTTGATCGACGAGTCGCTGGCCGGCGACTTCGAGTCCTTGGGCGAGGTCGCTGATGGCGACTTCGAGGTGATCAGCCGCACGCTCGACGACCGCAGGTGGATCGTGATGTACGAGCAGTCGGACGGTCCGGTCCGCTACTACCTCTACGACCGCGACGCTGGAGCGGCGCGGTTCCTCTTCCCGCACCGTTCGGAGCTCGCCGACCTGCCGCTGGCCGAGATGCACCCGGTCATCATCGAATCGCGCGACGGCCTTAACCTCGTCTCCTACCTGACTCTGCCGGTCTGGTCCGATGTGGATGGTGATGCGCGACCGCAGCGACCTCTGCCGATGGTGCTCAGCCCGCACGGCGGCCCCTGGGCGCGCGACTTCTGGGGCTACGACGGAATGGCCCAGTGGCTGGCGAATCGTGGCTACGCAGTATTGAAAGTGAATTTCCGAGGGTCGACCGGCTTCGGTAAGGAGTTCCTCAACGCCAGCACGGGCGAGTGGGCCGGGAAGATGCACGACGATCTGATCGACGGCGTCAGGTGGGCGGTCGCCGAAGCCGTCGCGCACCCCGACAGCGTCGCGATCATGGGCGGTAGCTTCGGCGGTTACGCGACACTCGTCGGCATGACCTTTACGCCCGACGAATTCGCCTGCGGCGTCGACCTGGTCGGTCCGTCGAACATCGTGACACTGTTCGAGTCGTTCCCACCCTATTGGGGACCGCGGATCGAGCGCTGGGTGGCCCGGGTCGGCGGCGATCACCGGACTGAGGAGGGGCGCGAGTTCCTGCTCTCACGCTCGCCGATCACCTACGTAGACCGCATCAGCAAGCCGCTGCTCATCGGACAGGGCGCCTACGACCCGCGGGTCAACAAGGCGGAGTCGGACCAGATCGTCGAAGCGATGGTAGCCAGGGGCATCCCGGTCACTTACCTCGTGTATCCCGATGAGGGCCACGGCTTCGGCCGCCCGGAGAACCGGCTCTCCTTCTTCGCCACGGCCGAGGCGTTCCTCTCACGTTGCCTGGGCGGCAAGGTCGAGGCGATCGGCGACGACTTCGAGGGCTCCAGCATCACCGTGCCCGTCGGCGCCGAGCACGTTCCAGGGCTGGCAGCGGCTCTGGGCACCGGGGAGTGACAGCCCCGGGGCGGCGTCCCGGCCGTAGGGCGCGCGGGCTCCCCCACCCTACGGTCCCAAGGGTATCCTGAAGCTCACCGCGAGTGCCACCTGCTCGGGCTCCAGCCCCGTTCGCTCGTCGAACCCGTACAGGTGAACCGATACCCAGCCGTCGGCGGCGGCGAAGAACGCCCAGAACACTGCCAACGCGATCCAGTCCTCGCGCTGCTGACGGCGCGACAGGACCAATGGATGGTCGTCGGGCAAGTTGCGCTCGGCGTGGGCGAGCCGGAGCTGCGTGCGGGCGACCATGAAGAGGCTGAACGACTCGGCGAGCAGATAGAACGCCCCACGGGACTCGGCGCCCAGCTCGGCCTGCGCCCAACCGGGGATGACCAGCGAGCGGATGAAGGCGCCACCTGGTGAGAGCGGCGGCTGGGGAAAGAGCGAGTCGGGCCGCGCCGGTGGCGCCCCCTCCTCCTGCTGCTGCGCCGGCAGCTTTGCCGGGACCAGCAGTGCGAGGGTCATTCCGAGCACGAGCACGGTGCGCGTCATACGATCATCCGCAATCGTCGAGGGTGGACGACCACACTGAGCGGCTCGGCGGCCGGCAGCTCACGGTACTCGCCGTCGAGATGATAGTGTATCGGCGATTCCGACTCCACGGTGAATCGGCTCGTCTGCCATCCTTGTACCATGGGTAAGCGCGTGTGTGTTCCCCAGCGCACCGCCCAGACGTAGCGGGAGAACTGCCAGAGGCTGATCGGGTCTATCCAATAGGCATCGAGCAGGCCGTCCTCGAGTCTCGCTTTAGGCGCGAGTCGGAACCCACCGCCCTCGTAGACACCGTTCATCGCCGCGATCATTAGAGCGGCGCCCTCGCGCCCACCCTGCGGCCACGTCACCCTGTAATCTCGAGGTCGGTAGTCCAGAATCGTCTTGACGACGGCCGGGAAATAGCCCGGCCAACGGATGCGATGGGCGGTGCGGCGGCGGGCGACCTCGGCGTCGAAGCCGACCCCGAGCACGTTCAGGAAGTACTCGCCCTCGTTGACCTGAGCCACATCGATGGCGCGGACCTGGAACTCGACCAGCGCATCCAGCGCCTGCTTCAGCCCGATGCCCACTCTGCCCAGCGCCCGGCCCAGATCGTTGCCGGTACCGAGCGGCAACAAACCCATCGTCGCACCAGGAGCGCCAGCGGCCAGCAGACCGTTGGCCACGTCCAATGCCGTGCCATCCCCACCCGCAGCCACCACCACGCACCCCTCTTCCGCTGCCTCCGCCGCCGTTGCCCGCGCCTGCTCGCGTCCCTTCGTCTCGACGATGACGTGTGCTATCCCG
>JASFTY010000081.1:0-11300 GCA_050050535.1 Gemmatimonadales bacterium
TGTCGCCCTCCCACGTTCCGCGCCCCAGCTGCAACCGCAGCCACCGTGACATGTCGGCGACGCTCGAGATGATGCCGCCCGCCGGTGCCATCGAATCCCAGTCGTACCAGTAGAGCGGGAAGACCCAGCCGTCTCGCTCCCGGTGCGGCGTCGCCACGTTGCCCATCCCCTCCAGATCCCTCACCGACGTCACCGTGCGCCTCATCCCCAGCGGCTCGAAGAACTCACGCTCCACCACCTCGTCCCAGCTCATCCCCGTCACCGCTGCTATCAGCTGGCCCGCGGCGAGGAACATGAGGTTCGAGTAACCGTAGTCGGACCGGAATTCGCCCGCCGCTTCAAGGTAGCGGGCACGCCTTATCACTTCCGTTCTACTATAGGACGTGCCGTACCACAGCAGATCGCCGCTGAACGTGCCCAGCCCACTGCGATGGCTGAGCAGGTCACGAACCCGCATCTCCTGCGTCACCCACGGATCGTAAAGCTGGAAGTAAGGCAGATGCTCCACGACCCGATCGTCCCAATCGAGCTTGCCCCCATCGACGAGAATCGCCAGCGCCGCCGCCGTGAACGCCTTGGTGTTCGACGCGATGGCGAACAGCGTGTGCTCATCCACCCTATCCGCCTTGCCCAGCTCTCGCACACCGTAACCCTTCGCGAACACCAGCTCGCCGTCCTTTACGATAGCCACCGCGAAGCCCGGAACCTCGAAGATCTCACCCGACTCGGCGAAGTAGGCATCGAGCGCCGCGAGGTCGACCGTACCCTGAGCCAGCACATCGACCGCGCCGCCCAACGCGATGACACCGGCCGCATGACAGACAACGACCGCCCGGAATAACGCACGGCGCGTTATCTCCGCAGCCGCTTGCAGTCTGCTCGTCATCTCGACCTCACTCGCACTTAGGTGATCATGGAGTCCAGCGGTATCGCTCTAGTGCGATCCGCCCCGTCACGTCGAAGACTATACCCTCCGCTTCCAGCAACTCGCGCTGCCACGCCTCGGAACCCGGCTCGTGCCGCACGCTGATACGCCCCTCAGCATTGACGACTCGATGCCACGGCACCGAGTCGTCTCTCACAACGTGAAGCGCATATCCCACCTGTCGGGCATGGCCGCCCAGACCGGCCAGCTCCGCCACCTGACCGTAGGTCGCGACCCGACCCCGCGGTATGCGCCTCACGACCTCGTAGATGCGCGGATAGGCGTCCGAATCTCCCTCACGCCGGCGCCGCACCCTCAGACCCCGTAGCGCTGACAACTATCGCCCGGTGTACAGGTCGATGATCCGCTCAATCGCCCCCTGGCAGACGCGGCAGAACCCGACCTCGTTGCGCGTGAACATGATGCAGTCGATCGAGGGTCGGTAGAGACCCGTCGGCTCGTACATCGCCCCCTCGAACGCCCCGACCACACCCGAGTACTCCTGCGACGACAGCATCCGCGACTCGATCTCCCGCTGCTCGTGGAACAGCGCGTCGAATTCCGATTCCGGCGCCTGTCGCTCGATCAGCTCGGCTCGCCGAGCCCGGATCTCCCGAGAGTGCTGCTCGTACGCCTCCTTCGCCCACGGCGTCGGGATCGGGGTCCCCGGCTCCACCAAGTCCGCCCACTTCAGCGCCGCCGGATCGTGCAGCGCCGTGACGTTCGCCTCCCACGGCTCCGCCTGCTCCGCGCCACCCGTCTCGTACGCGACATCCGACGTATAGTACTCGTCGGCCAGCCCCGCGAAGTGGTGCCCGAACTCGTGCACGAAGATGTACTCGGAGAAATCCGAGTCCACCGCAGCCGCCATCTGAGTCCGGTAGATGCCGCCGCCCCCGTACTGCCTCTCGTTCACCAGGATGCCCATGAAATCGTAGGGCGCTGCCGACAGCACGTCCCGTAGCGTACGATTGTCGTACGTCAACATGTAACGCTCCGAGTCGAAAATCCCGTACTGCGTGCCAACCAGGTTGCGGCGATACCGCCCAGAATGCGCCCGCGTGATTCCCGACTCCGACGCCGGCATGTCGATCGCCCGAACGTTGAAGTCCGACTTCCGGCTCCTGAATGGCTCCCACGTGAACAACTCGTCGGCCAACCGTCGCGCATCGGCGTGAAACTTGTCCATCTCTTCTTCCGCATAACCCTCGCCGAGTAGCACGATGTCGACCTTCTCCGACGGCGGACCGTGCTCGAATAGCGTCCACACTTGACCCAGCGCCGGCAGATCTGCCGGGTTCACCGCTCGCGACGCCGGATCGATCTCGAACTCGCCGATCGCGTGAAACGTCGTCAAATCGTCGCGCTTCTTGATGACAACCCTCACCGGCCGCCTCGGCCACGGGAAGCGCACCGACTCGTGGAAGGTCCGGTGCATCGCCCGCGCCTCGCCAGTCGTCTCCCACTCACCGTAGATGGTCGCGAACCCCCGTGAGAACAGAAGATCGCCGCCCTCGAGATCGTAGACCTCGTAGAAGTACTTCCCAAAGTTCGTATCGTCGATCAAGTTCGTGCGCGGACCCGCCCAAACGCCGTCCGAGACCACGCGCTCGAGGCTCAGAACCTCCTCCGTCGCGTCGCCCGTATGGAAGTAGTCGACGCGCATCGTCTTGTCCTCGAAGTACTCGTCGAAGCCGGGATCGCCGCCCGAGAGCACCGCGAATCCGACCAGCGCCGCGACTACCAAAACGGGTGGCCCAACCGAGGCCATTATAGGCTTCTTCATCGTGATCACCCCTTGATCGGTTTGGGAGTTAGGCAATCCATGATCAATTGGACTGGCGCATTCCCAATACGACCCCTGTGCCTTAGCACTCAAGCTACCCGACGACCAGCGCGCCCGCCGGCCAGCCACCCGACAGGAAGCCCTCGATCGATTCGAGTACCACTCCCCTCTTCTCGTAGTGCGGCCAGTGGCCGGTCTCCTGAAGGACCAGCAGCCGCGCGTGCGGCTGTCCCGCCGCCCACTCTTTGCTGCCTGCCAGTGGGATGTTGTCCTCGATGCCGTGGATTACCAGCCGCGGAGCGGTCACGACCCTCAGCTCGGGCCGCCAATCGTAGTCGCCGTACGACGCCTGCAGGGCCTCCAGGTGAGGGCCCAGCTTCGTGGGCCATTCGTTCTCGTGCACGCAGACGTCCGGCACCTCCAACGCCACCACCGGATCGGCGAACGTAGCGCCCCAGCTCAGGTAGTTGATCTCGCGGCACAAGCGCGCCGGGTCATCATCGAACTCGCCCGCCGCCTGCCGCCGTTGTAGCGCCTGCATCGCCGCAATATCCGTTCGCCGCTCGCGGTCCTCGATGATCTGATCCATGTACGGCGAGCGGCGCGGTGGAAGAGGCGCCAGTTGCACGAGGTGTGTAACGCGCTCGCGATACTTGAAGGCGTAGACGAACAGCTCCATCCCCATGCTCGACCAGCCGATGAGCGCGACCTTCTCTGCCCCAGCGCTCTGGCGAACCGCTTCCAGATCGCGCAACTGGTTCTCGAGCGATACCGCCGATGTACCGACCGCATCCGACCGCCCGCGACCACGTGGATCGTAGAGTATCAAGCGCCGGCCGCGTGCGAGCGGATCGAAACGATCCGCATGGTAGGTCGCCAGCGGCACGATCAGCGTCTGCTCTCCCTCACCGACCGACCGGCAGTACAGCTTGACCCCATCTTCTGTCACAACGAATGTCTCTTTCACGGAAGACTCGCCTCGTTGTCAGCTCTTCTTCACCACGGCGCTGACGACGCCCAGCGTCGCCAACGAGATTACCGCGTTCCCGTAGTACACCACCGCGAGACCGCCAACCTGCAGTATCAGTCCGGCAATCACCGGACCCAACGTCTGACCTAAGCGCAGCGTCATCGCGTTCACCGACATGAAGGCCGCCCGGTACTCGGCAGGCGCCAGCCCCGTCAGCATCGTCAAGATGCTGGGTATGCTGATCCCGTTCGTGGCGCCGAACAACAGGGCAGGTAGGATCAGCAGCCAAACGCTAGGCGCCAGCGGTATCGCGATCATCGCCACCGCATAGAAGGCAAAGCCCATCCTCACCAGGTTGCGCTCAGAGAATCTGCGCGCCAGGCGGCCCAGCCGCCATGAGGTCACCGCCGTGGCGAACGACGTGGCCGAGAACATCAACCCGATGAGCAACGGCGATGCGCCGAACGACAGCCGCAACAGAAACGGCAGGTACGTCAGATAAGCCCCGTAGAGAACGACAAAGATGACCAGACTCGCCAGGAATAGTCCCAGCGCACGTGGGTTCCGTACGCTGATCAGCGTGTTGCGCAGATACGTACTCAGCTTCTCTTCTTTCGACGGCTCCGGATTCTTCAGCCGCCACAGCACCAGCAACGCCACCGGCACGGCCAGGATCGGCAGGAAGAACGGGTAGAACCAGCCGAGCAGCGCCAGTGCCCCACCGATCGCCGGATACAACCCCGTGCCGACACTCAGCACGCTCGCGTTGTATCCCATGACCGTGGCGCGCCTCCAACCCGAATACAGGTCGCCGACGATCGTTATGTTCAACGCTCCCAGCGCCGCCGCGCCCAGTCCCTGAAGCAACCGAAGCCAGAGTAGCGTCTCGAACTCACGGGCGAACCCGCACGCCGTACCGGCCACCGCGAACAGGAACAGCGAGGGGACGAGGACGCGTTTCCGCCCCAGCCGATCGCCCAGCACCCCGAGTACCGGGGTCAACGTGGCGCCCGGCAGCGTAAAGATCGCCACCAACATGCCGACGGCGCCCGGGCTCAGGTTCAGTTCCTCGGCGATCTGAGGGAACGCCGGCGTGATGCTCGATACGCCGAGCACCGCCATCAGCGTGACCCCGAATATGACGTGGAGGTTAGGATCTCGGAGGAGTAGTGCCTCGCTCTCGCTGGACGCCGCCGTGTCCTCGGGCATGTGGAAGATTAGCGATCACCAGCGCACCGCGCGAGGGTGCGGTCGGGTCGGCGCAGCCGCCCTTCCAGCAATCGAGCGCGCGACATGAGGTGAGAGGGCCCCGCCGGCCCCAACCGCCCATATGCCAGGGAGGAGGCGGAGAGCCACCCCGCGGAGGTCGCGAGCTCACCACTAGACACTGCGGCATCCTACGGAGGTGGCGCGAGCCCGGAGCGAGTGGCTCTCCGCCTCCGACCCAGATCAGGCGATCATGACCCCGGCGTACGCCACGACACTCGAGTTGTCGCCGGTCACCCACCCGCTGTGACGATAGTCGACGACCTCGGCGCGCGTCGCACCCAGTTGCCGCGCCGCCTCCACCACTGTCGCCGCCGGCGCGCGCCCGCACATCGTTATGTGCTCGCGATGACACACGTTCAGCAACTCTTCGGCGTCGAGCCGCTCGACCGCGGCTAGCGCGATCCTGTCCTTCTCCGCCGCCCGATCCGCCGGCTCGAAGTGCGTCATGTCCGAGGATGCGACCAGCAGCACGTCCTCCGGCCACTCCGCGATCAGCCCTGCCAGCGCGTCGGCCAGGGGCTTGGCGCGCTGCCAGTCGTCGAATGAGATCACTATCGGCACAATCGCCGACTCGGGCGCCAGCTTCGCCAGAAACGGTAGCTCGATCTCCACGGCGTGCTCGTCCCTGTGCGCCTGCGGATCGTGCGCCACCAGCGGACAGCGCGCTTCCAGCTCACGTGCGAACTTCTCCGCTACCGCCACACGGCCCAGTGGCGTCTCGAACGCGCCCTGCGCCCATACGCTCGCACCTCCCGGCGCACTACCCAGCCCCGTATGGTTGGGTGCCAGGATGACGACGACCGGCGGAATCGACACACGCCCGAATACGTGCGCCGCGCACTGGCCCGAGTAGATCAGCCCCGCGTGCGGCGCGATCACCGCCCGTACCGGCCGCCGCTCCTCCTCGACGCCCGAAAGGAAAGACGCGATCATGCTTGCCAGCTTGTCCGGGTCCGCCGGATAGAAATACCCGGCCACCGCCGCCGGCCGTATGTCGCTCTTCTCCATACCCACCACCAATCCTGAATCGTTACCGTCTCACGAATATCCTACGTCCCGACCCGCCGCGCCACCAGCCGCCGACCACCCTATGACAGAAATACGTCCCTGATCAGCGACTTCCGCGGCACGCTCCGGTCAACGACCACCGTGATCTGCTGGCCCGACTCGAAGCCGCTCCCCTTCGGGTAGCTGCCACGGTACGCTTCACCCTCGTACGTGTAGTTGTATTCCACTCTCGTGTGCGAACCGGCTCCCGACCCGACCCGGTAAACCTTGTCGACCGTCCCCCCAACCGGCACACCTCTCGCGAACCGCCCTCTGACCACGTACACCCGTGCTAAGAGAAGCACCGCCTCGATCGCCACCAGCACCAGCAAGTAGTCGATCGGGATCTCCAACGGTGGCCTGACCACCCGCAGTACCCCGTAGACCACCAGCGTACCAACCAGGAAGACGGCAAAGTACAACGCGTAGAAGTCACGCCGCACGATTCTCCACAAGGACGGAACCTCGGAGCTCATGAAGGACCTCCCCTCTTAGCTTGAACTCTCGATCTCCGTCTTCATCTCAATCTTCATCTCCATCTCCATCTCTATCCCCATCTCCATCGCCATCCCCATCTCCATCGCCATCGCCATCGCCATCGTCAGCCTCTTCACTCTCGATGGGGATGGCGATGGCAACGGCGAGTGCTAAGGCCGACCTCGACTCTGGCCCGTTGCGATCCCACCAGCGATCAGGTGCGCCGTCCGCAACGGTTCCGGGATGTTGCTGTGCACCGCCAACCGGCGGATCACTTCTTCACCTTGCCCCCGCGAGAGCCCCAGACGCTGCGCGTAGACACCCGCCACCGGCTCCATCGGTCCCAGCCGCTCGATCAGCGACCACTTCCGCGCACCGCCCGGTACTCGCGTCAGCAGTGCCTCGCGGATCTTCTCCAGTCGCGGCTGACGCCGTGCCACCACCATCACCGGGATCCCCAGCCGCTCGTGCAGACCATGCAGATCGATGACGTTGAACCCGCCCAGCGCGATCCCCTGCAGCAACACGAGCTGCAGTTGCGGCGCGAACTTCGACGACTTGACCAGCTCGGCCAGCACGCGCGTCGCGTTCGCCCCGTCCGTCCGCACGCGGCCGGTCAGCACACCCTCGAGCCGCAGATCGGAGAACACGGCGCCCACAACAGGCACGCTGGCGTGCCGGTACTTGTCGAACGGACCGTCGTCGAACCCTACGACGTGGGAAAAGTTGGAGCGGGCCACAGCGTCCACCATGGTGTATCGGCCGCAGGCTTCGGCGAACCGACCTCACTACGAACCTATGACCCGACCCCGATTCACGAAAGAAAGGCAGGATGACGGCCGCGGCAGTCGGTGGCCCCTGGCCGTACCGGAAACCACCGGCCACCGGCTACCGGCCACCGACACACCGCCGCACCGACGCACCGATCCACCGCCTACCCCTCCCGGTACTCCCGGATCCCCACCACCCGCATCCTCATCACGTACTGGACATCGAGCTCGTCACGCCACACGCCGTAGATCTTGTCGCCGAGGATCAGGCGCGGCGCGAAGCGCGCCGGCAGCGTCACGACACCGAGGTAGCGGCCCGCACCGTCGAAGACGTCCCAGTCGGGCCCACCGGCGTCCTCCAGCGGGTTGTAGGCTTCGTACTCCTCATCGCTCAGCTCCGACGGCGCCTGGGCGTGCTGGACCCAGATGGTTCCTTCCGGCCCCGCCCTCATGCTGGCGAACGCCGGGTAGAACTCACCGAAGCTGACCCTCGAGGTCAACTGGGCGATCGCCTCCGGGGGAACGCCGGCGTCCGTCCACGCCTGCTCCAGAAACGTCATCAGCGCTTCCTTGTCCCGTTCGGCCACCAGCTGACGCTCGAACGGCATCTCGATCACGCGCTTCAGCTCGCCATCCGCGTTGTAGACGCCGATCCGATAGTCGTCGTTCACCGCGTAGTACAGCTTCAAGTCGGCGCTGACGGCCCAGGTCGGCTCCGGCGAAAAGAAGTTGAACTCCGGGCCACCGCTCCCACCCAACCGGATCGTCTCGCCGGCCGGGAACGTCAACAGCGTGTCCAGCACCGTGCCGTCCGCCGCAAAGGTCACGATCGCGTCCTGCGGGTTCTCGATCTCCGGCTGGCCGGGAAACGCGAACTCGCGCTCCTGCCGGACCAGCACACCCGACGGCGTACCGGCAAAGACCAGCGGTACCCCGTGCGCCTGCAGGTCTATCGGCGAGCTGCCCAGGCTCGCACCGTCCGGAGCGTACCGGTTTATCCGGAAGTTGTTGAGGTCGGGTACGACGAGCGTGTCGCCCGCCGCCATCAGGACGAACGTCGCACCTCGAAGCTCGCCCGGCCCGCCGCCCCGGCGGCCGATCGTCTGCTCGTAGACGCCGTCGGCCGCGTAGACCTTGATCTGCTGAGCCTGCGCGTCGAGCACGTAGATCCGACCGTCCGAGTCGACCGTCAGGAAGCCAACCTGGCCGAACATGTAGTCCGGGTCGCCCTCCAGCGTCCCGATCTTCAGCTCCTCCTCCACCGTCCAGGCGTCCGCCGCCGTCCACATCCCCTGGCCGGCGTTCGACACGATCTCCACCCCCGCGCTATCGGTCACGCTGCCGGCCCACTGGCCACCACCGTCGCTCGCGCAGGCGGTGCCTACCAGGGCCACGACCACGAGACCGATGACTCGGTTTGCTCTCATTCTAAGTAGCCTCCGTTCCTCGTTGTGGTACGTCTACTCAACCTTTGAAAGCCCAACGCATCATGTTGCCGAGCTTGGGCGGTGTACCCTGCATCAAGATGGCCACCCGGAAGATGCGACCGCCCGTCCAGACGGCCAACAGTGTGAAGGCGACCATACCCGCCAGTCCCAGCCACGGCTGCCAGGCCGGGAGGCCCTCCAGCACGGTCTGCCTGACCAACATCAACATCGGCGTGAAGAAGGGTACCAGCGACATCGCCGTGGCGAAGGTGCTCTCCGGCTCTCGCAGCACCGGCACGATGACGAACAACGGGATCATCACCGGCAGCATCGCCGGCAACGTCATCGACTGCGCCTCCGATGGGTCGTTGCACACAGAACCCAAGGCGGCGTACACCGCGCCCAGCATCACCGTCGCCAGCAGCGTGTACACAAAGAACCAGGGCAATACGTGATAGGGGATGAACTCCGACAGGCCCATATTGCCGATGGCATAGACGCCGCCGATCACGTAGACCATCGCCACCGTCAGCGATACCGCCAGGCCGCCCAGCACCTTGCCCAGCATGAACTCGAACGGCTTCGCCGACCCGAGCACGACCTCGGCGATCCGCTGCGACTTCTCCTCCATCACCGCGTTCAGTAGCGGGACCGCACCGAACATGATCAGCATGAACATGAGCATCGGCATGACCAGCGGCGCGATCAGCGCCTCCGCCTCGCTGGTGCGACGCGGCACCCCGATCTCACCCGTTTCCGGGTCGACTCCGACCAACCCCATCGGCCCGGCACTCACCCAATCGAACATGTCCTCATGGCCCACAGGGTCGACCCCCGTCTCCGCCAGTCGCAGCTGCCGTAGCCGATCGTTGATCGGCCGCTCGATCCAGCTACGGTAATCGTCCAGCGCCGCGCTCTTCGCGTAATAGCCGAGATAGGCGGTCGTATCCTCGCGCGGGTGGAGCACTCCGGCCCCGATCTCGACGAACGCATGCAGTTCGCGCCGTCTGATCCGCTCCGACAGTTCCAGGCGTTGCGCGTCGGGATCTTCAGCGTTTGGTGTGACGACCTCGATCACCAGAGCCGGCCGGACCTTCTCGCCCGTCTCCTCGTCGTAGACAACTGCCGCGTTTCGCGCTTCAACCGCCTCCACCACCGCATCTACGACAAGCCCGGAGCGGTCGACCACGGCGATCACCTTGTCCCGCGTGTCGCGCTGATTCCGGAACAACACCATCGCCAGCGCGCTGCCCCCGAACAGGACCGGCGCCACTACCAGCCCAATGATGAAGCCCTTGGTCCGTACTGTGGCCAGGTACTCACGCTTGGCGACCCGCAGCACCTTACGCATCGTCGGCCTCCCGCGCCTCGGGTCCGGCGATGCGAACGAAGATGTCGTGCAGCGACGGCCTGGCGATCTCGAAGCTCTCGACCCGAGTCCGCGCGACGATCGCGCGCACGATCTCCTGCGGGTCGCGGTCCCGGGCTATGCGCAACTCCTGCACCCGGCCGAAGTCCGTGACCTTCTCGACACCCTCCAGCTGCTGCAGCACCGCCGCCCCGTCCTCCGTCCTCACGCGGACCGTATCGCTGCCGTACCGGTCCTGAATCGCCGCCAGCGTACCATCGAGCACCTTTCGACCCTTGAAGATCATGAAGATGAAGTCGCACATCCGCTCGGCGACGCCCATGTCGTGGGTGCTGAAGATCACCGTAGTGCCACCGGCCTGGAGCTCCAGCACCGCCTCGCGGATCGCATCCGTGTTCACAGGATCCAGACCGGTGAACGGCTCGTCGAGGATCACCAGCTCGGGTCGCGACACCACGGTAGCAATGAACTGGACCTTCTGCGCCATCCCCTTGCTCAGTGCCTCTACCTTCGCCTTCGCCCACGCGCCCAGCTCCAACCGCTCCAGCCAGCGGTCGACCTCGCCCCGCACATCTCTACCGTTCTTCAGCTCACCGTAGAAGCGCAGAACATCCCGCACCTTCATCCTCTTGTAGAGCCCGCGCTCCTCCGGCATGTAACCGATCCGGTCCGTACAGGCGCCGTGCAGCACGTCGCCGAATACCCGGATCGTGCCCCGATCAGGATAGTAGAGGTTCATGATCATCCGCAGCGTCGTCGTCTTACCGGACCCGTTGGGACCTATGAACCCGTAGACGCTGCCCCGCGGGACGTCGAGCGACAGATCGTCTACAGCGACGACCCTACCGAAGGTCTTGGTTACGTCGCGTAGCTCGACAGCGTTCATAGGCCTGATTGCGACCTCGACTGGTGGGGCCTTCGCACACGGATATCTCGGTGTCCTCTCAAGACTACACGGGCGGCGGCACCTTTATTCGCACGGCACCTTGCGACGTGACAGGGCCCGGACACACGGCAGCCACGACACCGCCACCGTGTCCCACCTGCCGCGAGACTTGATTTCGGTAACAGGGCTATCGGCTAGTACTCTGCTCCAGCATACCCTACGGCCCCGGGCACCCTCGGGTTTCTAGTGCCACCGACGCAGCGGCTTGCCACCGACGCACCGCCCACCGCCCACTGCCTACCGCCCACCGCCCACCGATTCAGCCCACTCCCGGGCGTTCTGAAACATCCTCAGCCAGGGCGATGCCTCCAGCC
>JASFTY010000082.1:0-11260 GCA_050050535.1 Gemmatimonadales bacterium
TCAGCATCAGATTCTGCGGCTCGAATCCCAGGTCTCTCCTCTCCATCACGCCCAGGGCGCGCACAAATAGACTGCAGGTGACTATGAGGCTCAAGGCGACTCCGGCCTGCGCCGACGTCGCGACCCGGTGGATGCGGCCGACACGACGACCGCCGCCCCCGGTATCATCTTTTAACGACGAGATCATGTCCGGCTTGCTGAAGCGAAGCGCCGGGAACAGACCAAACACGAGTGTCGTGCCCAACGTCAGTAGCAGCGAGAAAGCCAATATCGTGAGGTTGGGCTCCAAGGCGAGATTGGGCATGTCGCTGAAGTAGGCGGGTGATAGGGTGACGGTGGCCCAAAAGGCCAAAAGCATGCCCAGGCTTCCGCCGACGAGTGCCAGTAGCAGCGCTTCGCCCATCAAGTGCCGAACGAGACGCCCGCGGCCGGATCCCAGTGCCATGCGAACCGCGATCTCCCGTTCTCTCGTCGCACTGCGGGCCAGAACCATCCCGGCCACGTTTCCACAGATGATTAGGAGAACCAGGCCCGCCAGGCCAAGCAGCAGGCCTGTAAAGATCATATTCTCGGTTCTGGCGTGGGCCGGCGCCGGCCCGAAGGCGGCGGCCCGGGCACTACGGTCCGAGTTGCTCTCTGGATACTCGTTCGCCAACCGCGAGAAGACCGTCCGCAGAGCCGCGTCCGCCTCGTCCACTGTGGCACCGACGCGTAGCCGTCCGAATACTTCGAGCCAGAGCGCAACTCGATCCCTGGCGAGGCTATTGGCACCTGTCATGAGCGGGTGCTGCGTGATCGGTACCCAGAGGTCCGTGCTCGAGTAGGTTCGGTGTCCGCGGAACGCTTCCGGAGCCACGCCCACCACGGTGTAGGGCGCCCGGTTCAGCGTGATGGTAAGACCCACGATGTCCTGGCGCCCACTCAGTCGGCTCTGCCACATCGCGTGGCTCACCACCGCTACCGGGTGTCCTCCCGGAACCAGGTCCTCAGAGGGAAGGAACGACCTGCCGCGTGGCGGGACGACGCCCATCACCTCGAAGTAGTTGGCTGTCACGTAACTCACCCGGACACCCTGGGTGCCGTCTTCCGTCGTGAGGCTCCCGTCCCGCTCCTTCGCGCCGGCCAGAGCTTCGATGGGTGTCCCCGCATCTCTCACATCCTGGAGGTCGGGATACGACCACAGCACCGACTCGGCCCCGCGTCGCGTGGTCAGCAGCTCGACGATCCGATCGGCGCCGCCCACCCCGGGGACCGGTTCGAGCCAGGTCGCGTGGACGACGGTGAAGAGCGCCGTGTTGACGCCGATTCCTACGGCGAGCGATAGCACGGCGATTAGAGTGAAGGCGCGAGACTTAGTGAGACTTCGGAAGGCGTGCCGCAGATCGTGCCCCAGGTCATCCAGCCATTCGCCCATGAGCGTACGCACTCCTCGGCTTGGATCGTATTCTACGTACAAGCGGGTGGTGCTTCTGGGTCAACTACGGCCGGCTCGAAGACGCGGTTTCATTCTCAATCCCGCGATCCCGACACCGGCCAGCGTGGCCCAGACGGCGGATCCCAATTCCGGCCCGGTCGTACCGATCGCCAGCGCTTGTGAAGGGACAAGCAGCCCGATCAGCATCCCTGCTCGCACGCGCGCCGAAGACAGGACCGCACCCGTCGCGTCACCAGCCGACTGCACGTGGCGCGTGCGCCGATAGGAGAGCAGGAAGACGACGCTCGCGATGCCGATCGGCAACATCTGCGACCCTGCGGGTGCCGTCCGAGCCGGCCAGCCGGTCCCGAACGCCGCCACCCAGAGTCCGGCCCCGGCCAGGCAGAGCGCAGCGAACGTCCACTGACGACGTAGTGGCTCGCGCAGCGTGGCATCGAGGGCGAAAGCCAGAGCGGCAACGGCACCGAGTAAGGGACTACGCGTGGCGCACATCGTTCCCACAGTGAACGCGGCAACGAAGATCGAGTCCGAGACGCGAGCCGGCAGTCCGACCGTGCGGTTCACCACGCGGACCAGAAAGAGGCAGCAGAACAAGAGCAGCAGGCTAGGCGTTCCGAACAGGAGAAACGTGGTGTAAGCGAACACCATGCTGACAAAGGCGGCGGCCTCGTCGTCAGGGGCGAGCTCTCGGGCCAGCGCCCAGGAGCCGAAGGCAACCGCTATGCCGACCAGCCCGGCTACGGCCGCGTCCGCGATGCCGGCGCCGCGGAAACCAGCGAGGGCGCCGGCCACTATGCCGGCGAGGGGCGCGACTATCAGAACGGCCATGTTCGTCGGATAGGCCGGGTCCAGTGGTCGCCCGATGGAGGTGAACGTGTGGATCCGATGTCTGGCCATTGTCAACCGGCTCTCGGGTTGTCGGATCGGATTTGTCCGATAGCGTTCGTCGGCGCCTGCCCACAGTCGAGACCACGAAGAATGTTCGGTGTCGCTTCACGCCTGTTAGTGCAACGATGCCCAGTGGAGGTTGACGGGGCGGCCCTGCAGCCCACCAGACAAACGCCGAGCCCGGAGGAACACCCTCCGGGCTCTTTCCGTGACGGAAGTGTGACGCCTGTCAGCCACAGAGAAGATACTCTCGTCGCTCGCGGTGAGTCAAGCTAGCAACGATACTTGTCGACAGTTGTGGCGTGCCCCCGGTGGGACTCGAACCCACACGACCTCTCGGTCACCTATTCGGCTGACAGGCGCGTCTACCAATTCCGCCACGGGGGCACGTTCGCTATGAGATGACGGACTCGGATCTCCAGCACGCCGCAGCCAAACAGCCTCACAGACCGAGACCATGGTGCCGTAGCAGTGTCATCTGATTCTCAACACCCAGTCGGGCGCTTGCGGACAAATGGGATCCAGCGTACGCTGTCGACCCTGCTCATGTTCGCTCGTTGCCCGCTAATGAATCCTGTCACATAATGCGGCGGCCACCTATCAGTCCCCTCGTCGGTCGAGCGGCTAATGGAAATTCTAGAGCGGCCCGTTCACGAGAATCCCGTGCGAACCTTCGTGGATTGGCTGACCCGCTCACACTGGCGATCCTTCATCGTCATCTTCGTCATCGCCTTCGCGATTCGCGGCTTCTTGCTGACCCGGATTCCGGATCGCTACGTAATCCCCCACACGCGATGGGAGATGGAGGCCACGGCATACGCGCTGGCCGAGCGCGGCGAGTTCGCCGATCCGTACGTGATCCCCACCGGGCCCACCGCCCACCTCCCACCGATCATGCCGGCCATCCTCGCCGTCATCTGGCGCCTGTTCGGGTTGGGGCTAGTGGGCGGGTATGCGGGATGGCTGTTCAGGATCAGTAGCTACTGCGTCATGTACGCCATGCTCCCCTGGCTCGCCGGCAAGCTCGGCGCGGGGCGACAGGCGGGATTCATCGCCGGCCTCGCCGGCGCCTTCATCGCATTGTGGCCCGGGCACGGCGAGGCGCTCACCGCCATCGCCATGGGCCTGCTGCTGCTCGCCTGTCTACGGCGCTGGACCGCGCCTCGCATCTCCGCGGCCGGCTCGCTGCTGCTCGGCGTGGCGTGGGGCGTCGCCTTTCACCTGCAGCCGGCTCTGCTGACCGTCTTCTTGGGATGTGTGGCGTTCGAGCTGTGGTGGAGACGCGATCGCCGGAGGTGGGCCCTCTCGGCCGTCATGGCGCTGGGCGCCGTGCTCGCCTGCCTCCCATGGGGCTGGCGGAACTATGCGACGTTCGATGCGGTGTTCTTCATCCGCAGCAACCTGGGTCTGGAACTGCGGATGGGTAATCACGGGGGTGCCGCCGCGGCGATGGACGTGATGGATGCGCGCGCGGAACATCGTCACCCGCGCACGCATGAGGGGGAAGCGCTGCTGATCCGGGAGGTGGGTGAGGTCGCGTACATGCGTGGGGCGGGGCGCGAGGCCGTGTCGTGGATCAGATCGCATCCGGGAGAGTTTGTTCGGCTCACGGCATCACGCGTGGTACACTGGTGGTGCGGGCCGCTACATGCGCCAATGATCGCCCTGCTGGTTACCGGACTCACCCTGCTGGCGCTGTTGGGTGCCTGGCGTATCCTGCCCGGGCTGGCGATCCCGCAACGGGCGGTGCTGCTCATCCCTCTGGCGACCTATCCTCTCATCTATTACATCGTCGCCTACATGGGTCGCTACCGAGTACCGTTGGACTGGATCGTGCTCGTGTTCGCCGGTGCGGCAGTCTGGCACTGGATCGACGGACGGTGACCGGTGAGGAAGGGACTGCGATGAACTTTGCTGACCTGTTGCACGAACTGCGGACGTCGGTCCGCGGCTTGAGCCGCAGGCCGTTCTACCCGACGGTTGCGACGATCATCCTGACACTCGGCCTCTCTGCCGCCGTGGCCGTCTTCACCTACATCAACGGGTTCTACCAGCCGTTTCCGGGAGTGGACGCGGACCGACTGGTCCGGATCTTCGGGGTCGAGGATGACGATCCCAACCAGGACATCTCGTACCTCGACTTCCTCGACTACACCGCCGTGGAGGGAGCCTTCGAGGGCGTCGCTGCGGCGCAGCCGTACTACGCCGCCAGCGTGCGCCTCCAGACGATGACGGAGGTCGCGTGGCTCGAGGCGGTCTCAGGCAGCTATTTTTCCGTGCTGGACGTCGAGATGAGCATCGGTCGCCGCCTATCGGTCGATGACGATCGTCCTGGGTCAGACGCCGCGGCGGTCATCTCGCACGCCTGGTGGCTGCGCAGCTTCAATGGCGACTCGGCGGTCATCGGCAGTACGATCTATCTCAACTTCAGGCCGTTCACCGTGGTGGGCGTCGCGGGGCCGGAGTTCCTGGGCACGGCCTCGGGCTTCCAGCCGGATGTCTGGATTCCCTTCGCTCCCTTCAAGGACCGATACACACGCTGGGCGGCGTTCTCCGAGGATCGCGACGTGCCGCTGGTGCGGGTCTACGGACGGCTGCGTGACGGGGTCGGAGAGGGTGCGGTGCTGGCGGCGCTGCAGGCGGTGGCGGCGGGGCTCGACGTGGCGTATCCGAGGCAGAGCGGACCGCGCGGTGTGCGACTGGGCGCGGCGACCTGGATCGACCCGCGCGCCCGACTCGCCGAGGAAGCGACGGTGCGCCTGATGATGGTGGCTGTCGGCGTACTTCTGCTGCTCGTCTGCGCCAATGTGGCGAACCTTCTGCTGTCGGCAGCCGTGGGACGCCAGCGCGAGCTAGCGATGCGGGCGGCGCTCGGTGCGTCGCCCGGCCGACTGCTTCGGCAGGTGCTGATGGGCAATGTCCTGCTCGCCGGGCTGGCGGGCGGTATCGCGCTGGCGCTGGCCGGCCCGCTCAGCGCGCGCTTGGGCTCGTACTTCGCGCGACCCAGCGTCTGGGGCGCCGATGTGGCCCGGGAAGCTTCGGTCGATCTTCGCGTTGTGGCTTTCGCGCTGGCGATCGCCCTGATCACCGGGCTGGTGGCCGGGCTGCTGCCGGCGGTCCGGGCCTCGCGTCGTGACCTGGTGGACACGCTGAAGGTCGACTCCGATCTACGGCCCGGCGGCCCGGGTCGGATCTACGGTCGGCGCCTTCCGGGGGTGCACGATATGCTGGTGGCAGCCCAGGTCGCGCTCTCGGTGGTGCTCCTCGTCGTGGCCGGCCTTGTGCTGCGCAGCCTCGTCACCGCAGGTGATGTCGACCCCGGGTTCTCCTACGATCAGCTCGTGGTCACCCACATCTCGACCAGCAGCACCACTCTGACGGTCGATGAGCGCGACCGCTTCTTCCGGGAGGTCGCAGCGCGAGTCGGCGACGAGCCGTGGGCACGCGCCGCCACCGTAGCCGACTACCCGCTGTTGTCGCCGCACATGTCGGCGGAGCTACGATTCGACGGCCAGGCTGAGCCCGTTGACCTAGTCTATTCCAAGGTCATACCGGGGTTCTTCGAGGTACTGGGCATCGAGGTTACCCGTGGCCGTGGTTTCGTCGCCGGTGATACGGCGAGCGCCCCGGACGTCGCCGTGGTCAACGAGAAGCTGGCGCAACGATTCTTTGCCGGAGAGCCGGCGCTGGGCCGCCGGGTGTGGTGGCCCGGGAACGATGGTGCAGATCGTGCGTTCGAGATCGTCGGAGTCGTGCGCGACACGAAGACGCAGGACTTCCTCGGCGATACGGAGCCGACGGCCTATTTCTCATACCCTCAGCACGCCTACCCGACGGGCAGCGCGTTGCTGGTCGCGACGACCGGCGACCCGGGCGCCGCAGTGCCGTCTCTCTACCGTTGGCTGCGCGACTTCGAGCCGCACCTCGCGATCGTCAACGTCGTGACCTACAACGATGTCGTGCGGGGATTCCTCTACACCTATCGAATGAACGCCGAGATGTTCTCGGCTCTGGCGTTCCTCGGCCTGGCGTTGGCAGCGGCCGGCATATTCAGCGTCATGAGCCTGGCCGTCAGCCGCAGAACACGAGAGATCGGCATCCGCATGTCGATCGGTGCGCGGCACGTTGACATCGGCCGCCTGATGATCGGGCGGGCTATGGTCCCGGTGACCCTGGGGCTCGGCGTCGGGTTGGCCACCTCACTGGCGCTGACCGGACTGGTGCGAAGCCTACTCTATGGCGTCGAGCCCATCGACCCGCTCACTTTGGCCGCGGGCACGACCGTTCTCATCCTGGCAGCGCTATCGGCCGTGTACCTGCCAGCGCGGAGAGCCGCGACGGTCGATCCGATGACGGCCATGCGCCACGAATGACCATCGGTCGTTACACCCGGAACGAGGGAAGCCACATGCCCGGTTCTTCACGACGCCGCTTTCTCGGTCAGCTGCTCGGCGGCACGGCCGCCGCGATCGCGTTCCCGACGAGTCTGGCAGCCGATGACCGGCGCACGATATGGGACGCGCTCATTCGCGACGCCCGCTGGCGCGCCGCCGCCGATCCCGGTGACGAGGAGTTCTGGCGGCTGGTCAAGGAACAGTTCCCGCTGAGACACGGGCTCATCCTGATGAACGCCGCCAACCTCTGCCCGTCGCCTTATCCGGTTCAGCAGGCCGTATTCCGCTATACGCGCGACATCGATGCCGATGCCTCGTTCCAGAACCGGGCCAAGCTCGACCAGCTGCGCGAGACCGCCCGCGCGGCGCTGGCCGAGTATGTGGGCGCCGCAGCGGAAGAGATCGCGATCACGCGCAACACCAGCGAAGGCAACAACACGGTCATCAACGGCCTCGACCTGGGACATGGCGACGAGGTGGTGATCTGGGACCAGAACCATCCTACGGCCAACGTCGCCTGGGATGTCCGTGCCGAGCGCTACGGCTACAGGGTCATGCGGGTAACGACGCCGCCGGCGCCGCGCGGCGCCGACGAGCTGGTCGAGCCCTTCGCCGATGCGATTACGTCGAACACGCGAGTCCTCGCCTTCAGCCACTTCTCCAACATCTCGGGTGTCGCGTTGCCGGCCAAGCGACTCTGCGCCCTCGCCCGTGCCCGCGGCATCCTCACCCTTGTGGACGGCGCCCAGAGCTTCGGTGCGGTGCGCCTCGACCTCCACGATATGGGCTGCGATTTCTTCACCGCCAGTGCTCACAAATGGTTCCTCGGCCCCAAGGAGGCGGGAATCCTCTACGTGCGACGCGAGCGCGCTGCGGACCTCTGGCCCAGTATCGTGGGCGTCGGTTGGGAGGGAGCCCAGGACGCCGGCGCGCGGAAGTTCGAGACGCTGGGCCAGCGCGATGACGCCGCCGTCGTCTCGATGGGTACGACCGTGCTGTTCCACCAGAGCGTCGGGGTCGATCGGATCGAGCGGCGGGTGCGCCGGCTCTCTGCGATACTGAAGGATGAGCTCGTGGCGCGCGTCCCGGAGGTTCGCTTTCACACCCCGCGCGAAGACGAGCTGTCGGCTGGCGTGGTCGTCTTCGATCCCATGGTCCCAGACATCCGCGAGGCGTACGACAGGCTCTACGCGGAGTACGGGGTCGCCTGCGCGCCGCGGGGAGAGGAGTTCAGTGGGATCCGGCTCTGTCCCCACATCTACAACACGACGGAAGAGATCGGTCGCGTCGTGGAAGCGGTCGCGGAGTTGAAATAGCAGTCTGTCTCAGCGGATGATCCATCTTGGTCACCGGAGCGCGAGAACGGAGAATCTCTATGTATCGCAGGATTCTGCTGCATCTGGCCGGAGTTGCATTGCTGGGCTGTTCTTACCAAGGCGACGCCGCCGAGCGGGGCAGGGCGGTCGACATCGACCTGCTCGCCGGCGCCGCGGTCCAATACAGTACGGATGGCGGCATGACCTTCTCTGCCGAGCCACCTTCCATCGCGCCCCGCGATCGGGCGACGGTGACGATCGGGTTCGAGTTTAACGGTGCCGCATCACCTACCGGTACGGATGACTTTGCATCTCTGACGCTGAGCCATGACGTGACGACCGGCCTGCGCTCGCTGCGCGTCATCCTCAACGGTCGGGACGTGGCCCTGCCGCTCGAGGGCATGCTCTATCGGAGCGTGCCCGGCATCGACCCCGACTGGTTGGCACCCGACACGAATCGCTTGATCGTGGAACTCGAGGTGCGGAACGCGTCGCGCGATAGCGCCCGGCTCTTCGCGCCGACGATCACCTTGGCCGCGCTGAACCCCAGCGAACTGGAGTTCGAGACGGGCCCGCTGCTGGGGGCGTTCGACGAGGAGTTCTTCGCACTGACCGCGCGCACGAACATGCCGGCCACGGTGGCGGTGTACCGACTCGAGGCTGAGCAATTGCCGGAGACGTTCGCGGCTCAAGAGCCGCTGGCGCAAACTCGTCTGGGACTGCTGCATCGCCTGCGCGTGCCGCGCAGCCGCCCGGTAGTATTGGGATCCTACGCGGTAGTTGCGAAGCGTGACGGTTCTTATGCTTCCCGGATCATCGAGCCGCCCGGTGCGCCGCAGGGGGGATTCCGCTTCGTCGCCCTGGGCGACAGCCGTACGAACATCGAGGATTGGCGCACCGTCGCGACCGCGGTCGCCGGGCTCGATCCACACTTGGTGATCCATGTGGGTGACATCGTGACGGACGGGCGTCGCGACTGGGAGTGGGACGCGCAGTTCTGGGATCCGGGTGAGGTCCTCTTGGCCGCCACTCCAGCCTACCTCGTGATCGGCAACCACGAGCAGAACGCCGCGCTCTTCGATGAGCTGGCCTTCGCCCCATCGCGGGACGGGCGGGCCCGCAACTGGGCGCAGGAGCTTGGCGGCGTGTTGTTGATCGGCATCGATGGCGGTCAGGATTGGTCCGCCGGTGGCAACAACGCCGGCTGGCTGGAAGAGATACTGTCGGGCTCGGACGCCCGCTTCACGTTCCTTTTCAACCACTATCCCGGTTGGTCCTCCGCCAATCACGGACGAGTGGACGAGCAGGGTCACCCTGTGGAGCGGCCGGCGCGCGAGGCTCGCGAGACGGTCATCCCGCTTCTGAGTCGCTACGGGGCGACGGCGTTCGTCGCAGGACACGACCACGCCTACGAGCGTTCGGAGCTGCCGGCCGGCCTCACCGCCATCACCTGTGGCGGTGGCGGTGCGCCCCTCTACAGGCCGACCGAGCAGGCGGAGATCCAGAACCCCTACTCGCAGGTCTTCTTTGATCGGCATCACTTCTGTCTTTTCGATGTGGAGTCAGATAAGATTACGCTCCGGGCTCTGACACCCGCCGGCGAGCTGCTCGACGCTCGAGAGTGGGGCGCGAGGGAGCCCGATTAGCCAGCAGCACTGGTTCTGAATTGGACGGCTTTTCTCGTTGGATTGTAGGCTCTGACTGGAATGGAGGGTACAGTCGAGGTGCTCCGCAAACGCCTATCCCGCACGCTCTTGATCCTCGGCATGGCAATGCTCCCAACAGCGACACCGGGATGCACCGACGCTAGCGGCCCCAAGTGTCAGGCAGAGGGCGAGCGGTGTGGGACCAACGATGAGCCGTACTTCAACTGCTGTAGCGGTCTCGAATGTAGGACCTTCCAGGAGGGCGACAAGCTCGTCCACAGGTGCGTGGATCCGAGCAATCCGTCCCTGACCGACCCCTAGGCGTGCGTCGTTACGGCACTCGTTTCGGAGGCCTTGAAAAGAAATGCTGAGAAAGTTGATCTTCCAGGTTGCCCCCGTCTTGGCACTCATAGCCTGCGAGACCGCCGAGACCGGCCGCATCGCCGCCGAGGGGCCGCACTTCACGCCGAAGGAGCGACTCGGCAAGCTGCTCTTCTTCGACCCGAACCTGTCGAGCCCGGCAGGGCAGGCATGCGCGGATTGTCATTCGCCCGACGCAGGCTTCGGCGATCCGAACCCGGCGCTGCCCGTCTCGCGCGGCGTGCACCCCGATCGGTTCGGCGCCCGTAACGATCAGACGGCGTCTTACGCCGCCTTCGTTCCGCCGCGCCACTTCGATGAGACCGAGGGCCTCTGGGTCGGCGGCCTGTTCTGGGACGGCCGGGCCGCGACGCTGGAGGACCAGGCGAAAGGGCCGCCGCTCAACCCGCTGGAGATGGCAAACCCCGACGTCGAGGCGATAGCCGCCGCGCTTCGTGCGGCACCCTACCGCGCCTTGTTCCGGGAGGTGTTCGGCGCCGATGCTCTGGACGATGCCGAGGCCGCGTTCGACCACATGGCGGAGGCGATCGCGGCCTACGAGAGGACGAGTGAGGTCAACCCGTTCAGCTCGAAATACGACCTGTACCTGACAGGACAGGTCGAGCTTACCGAGCAGGAGCTACGCGGCCTCGCGCTGTTCGAGGACGAGGGGAAGGGCAACTGCGCGGCCTGCCACCCCAGCCGGCCGGGTGAGGACGGCTCGCCGCCACTGTTCACCGATTTCACCTACGACAACCTGGGCACACCGAAGAACCCCGAGAACCCCTTCTACTTCCTATCGCCCGAGCTCAATCCCGATGGTATCGACTACGTCGATCTCGGGCTCGGCGCCGTCGTCGACGATCCCGAGCAGAGAGGGAAGTTCAGGGTGCCCACGCTGCGCAACGTCGCATTGACGCCGCCCTACATGCACAACGGCGTCTTCAAGACGCTTCATCAGGTAGTGGCTTTCTATAATTCGCGTGATGTCACTGCCTGGCCAGCGCCCGAGGTTCCGGAGAACGTGAACCGGGACGAGTTGGGCGACCTCGGCCTCACGACCTCCGAGATGGAGGACATCGTCGCCTTCATGATGGCGCTGTCGGACGGCTACCAGTCGCACCGCAGCCCTTGACGAAGACGGGGAGCCCAGCCGGGTACGATCTTCAAGCCATGGATAAAGTCTACCATCTCGATCTGGATGCCGCGTGCGTCGCCGGA
>JASFTY010000083.1:0-11226 GCA_050050535.1 Gemmatimonadales bacterium
GGATCTCCCGCGCGATCCTCTCGGTCTCCGACGCCAGCATGGTCGTCTGGTTCGCCACGCCGATCTTCACGAGGTCACGATCCGGGTCGAAGCCCTCGGAGCATGCGTGCCCGAAACTCGCGAGGAAGTCGTCGCGGTCGCCGCCGTTGATGATGTAGTCGCAGACGATGCGGGCTTCTTCCAGGTCGCGCACGATCAGGTAGGCGCCGCTATGACCGCTCGCCTGTGACGCGGTCGCCTTCGTTTCCTCGTGGAAGTGCTTGCCGTGAATTATAGCCGTGTGGCCGTCGCGAGTGTAGCTCTCCACCCGCTTCCACACGTTGAGCACCGAACCGCAGGTCGTGTCGACGAGCAGGCATCCGATGTCGCGGAGTTCCTCGAAGTCGCGCATCGTCACACCGAAGGCCGGGATGATCACGACGTCTTCGGGTGTTAGCCCGCTGTAGTCGAAGCGGCCATCCTGGCCCGGCATCAGGAACTCGATGCCCATCTCCCGCAGGCGGTTGTTGACGTGCGGGTTGTGGATGATCTCGCCGAGTAGGAAGAGACGGCGGTCGGGGAACTTGTGCCGCGCCTCGTACGCGTATTGTACGGCGCGATCGACGCCGTAGCAGTAGCCGAACTCCTCGGCCAGGCGGACCGTGACGCTACCCGCCGAGACGCGATAGCCACGCTCGCGCAACCGGTCGACGACCTGCGAGTGGTATTCGCCTTCCAGCACAGGCAGCACCGTTCTCTTCAGGCCGAGACCGGTGCGAAAGTAGGTTCTGCTCTCAGCCATAGGATGAAAAGGGTATTGGGGTGGGGTACTCGGCGCAAGCTAGAATCGAGCGATTTGCGGGATCTTGGCTATATTTAGGGCCTGCCCCGGCCAGCTGTGAACCTCTGGGAGGCTACGATGGTGCGGAAGAAGAAGGAATACACGCCTAGGGATATCGGCGACCATAAGCTGCGGCCGGAAAGCCTGATGATGGGCTACGGCTACCGACCCGAATGGTCGGAGGGCTCCATCAAGTGTCCCATCTTCCAAACGTCGACCTTCGCCTTCAAGAGCGCCGAGGAGGGCAAAGCCTTCTTCGAGCTGGCCTACGGGCTGCGCGAGAAGGCGCCCGGTGAGAGCCTAGGTCTCATCTACAGCCGGCTGAACAACCCGGACCTCGAGATCCTCGAGGACCGGCTGACGCTCTGGGACGGGGCCGAGGCCGCTTCAGTGCATGCCAGCGGCATGGCCGCCATCGCCACCACCGCCTTCACCTTCCTGCGGCCGGGCGATGTGCTGCTGCACAGCGAACCGGTGTACGGCGGGACCGAGCACCTGCTGCAAAACGTACTGCCGCAGTATGGGATCGAGGTTATCGGTTTCCCGGCGGGCCCACAGGGGCCCGAGGTGGCCGAGCAGGCCGTGAGTGACAAGTCGGTGGCGGACCGGCTGAGCATGATCTTCATCGAGACGCCGGCGAACCCGACGAACGATCTGGTGAATATCGCTCACTGCGCCGAGCTCGCCAAGCGCTGCTGCGGCCAGCGGACGCCCGTCGTCGCGGTCGACAACACGTTCCTGGGTCCGCTCTTCCAACATCCGCTCGATTTCGGCGCCGACCTGGTCGTCTACTCGGCCACCAAGTTCATCGGCGGCCACAGCGACGTGATCGCCGGCGCCGTGCTCGGGTCCGAGGAATTGATCGCCAAGATCCTAGAGACGCGGACGTTCTTGGGCACAGCATCGGATCCGTGGACCGGTTGGCTGCTCATGCGCAGCCTCGAAACGCTCAAGATGCGTATGACCGCGCAGATGAAGAACGCTCAGTATGTAGCCGACTTCCTGGTCGACCATCCCAAGGTCGAGAAGGTCAACTATCTGGGTCATCTGACCGAGGACAACCCGCAGTTCGAGCTCTATCGACGCCAGTGTATCGCGCCCGGCGCCATGGTGGCGTTCGAGGTTCGCGGCGGCGAGGCCGAAGCCTTTCGCTTCCTCAACGCGCTGAAGCTCATTCACCTCGCGGTGAGCTTGGGCGGCACCGAGTCGCTTGCGGAGCACCCGGGTACGATGACGCATTCCGACATCCCGGCCACGGAACAGCCGCGGATGGGGATCACGCCGAACCTGGTGCGCGTGTCGATAGGCGTCGAGCACTACGAGGATCTGATCGCCGATCTCGATCAGGCACTGGCCGCTGTATGAGCTGGTGAGCTCCGATGTTCAGCCGGCAATGCTGTCGTGCTCGGCCAATCGCTTCGGATCGCGCATCCATCTCACAGTGCGGCGGATCCCCTCGGGGTAGTCCACCTCCGGCACCCAGCCCAGATCGTGGCGGATGAGCGTGCCATCCAGCAGCGTCGAGCACTCCCACAGGTAGGACAGATCCCGCAGCGCACGTCGCTTGGGACGGAGCGTGTCGAGGGCCTTCAACCAGGCGAGCGGCAGGGGATAGAGTCGCGGCGAGAGGCCTGCAGCCGTGAAGGTTCGCGTGATGAATTCGCGCGGTGTGGTGGTCGCGAAGCCCGGGGCGGTGTAGTCGACGCCACGTGCCTCCCGGCGCCCCAACGGCGCGACCAGTGCCCGGGCGGCGTCCTCTACGTAGAGGAGCTCGATGGGCCTGTCGAGATCGCCCGGGTACCATACCGGCTTACCCGCCAGCGCGCGCACGAAGATCCGGTACACGCGGCCACGCGTGACGCCGGGACCGTACACCTCCGGCAGGTGGACCACCGTCCCGCCTTCGGCTGTCACCGCCTTCTCCAGGTCCGCCCGGATCTCGCCCAGACGCGCCGGGCTCGCCTTCGGATGGTCGGGCCCGATGCGCTCGCTCTGTGGCGGCCCGTAGACCCAGAGGTTGCTGGGCAGCACGAACTGGCCGCCCGGGCGCAGCGCCTCCAGGGTGAAACGCGTCGCGTCCCAGTTGAGCGCGAACTCCTGCGCCGCGAAATCGACGCAGTGCACGACGGCGTCGGCGTCCTCCAATGCGGCGGCCACCGCAGCACGATCCAAAATGTCGCCCTCAGCGACGTCGACACGATCGTCCGCTATGTGGCTGCGGAGGGCCTCGGCACTGCGGGCGAAGGCCAGTACCTCATGGCCGGCCCGGATCAGCATCTTGACGCTGGCCATGCCGATTGTGCCCGTCGCGCCGGTGACCGTGACTCGCATGAAGCGCAAGGTAGCACGACCCTCGGCACATCGCGATGACGCGACTGCCGCGATGGCAGGAGCGTGTCCGCCGCCGGCCACATATAATGCCAGCCTGGCGCGGGCTGGTTGGCACGGACGGTGCATAAACGGGCCTAAGCCCCTAGCTTTTGGGGGTAGAGCCGGAAGGTGGCTCGAAACGACTTTGCCATTGAGAGGAGAATCGAGTTGACAGACATAGAGAAAGCGATCCCCGACAGGTTGCAGCTGCCCGTCCTTCCTTTGCGGGAGACGGTGGTCTTTCCCGGCGTGACGGCGCCGATCGTCGCCGGGCGCGACAAGACGCTGCGCGCCATCGAACGAGCGCTCGAAGCCGAGGGTGAAACGAAGTCGATCTTCGCCGTAGCGCAGCGCGAGAACGTCGACGAGCCGACGTCCGACGTGCTCTACAACATCGGCGTTATCTGCCGGATCGCACAGGTCCAGCGCTTCCCCGGCGGCTTGCAGTTGCTGCTCGAGGGTGAGAGGCGGGCGACGGCGCTTCACTACAGCGAAAGCACCGGCGGCTACCTCGAGGCGGTGGTGACTCCGCTCGCCGATCAGGGACCGCTCAAGCTGGATGATGCCGCCTTTCAGGGCCTCTTCCGGGAGGTGAGTGAGAAGGCCGCTGACCTCGGCCGGCACCGGGGTGTGCCCGAGGAGATCATCGAGCGGTTTATCCGCGCGGTCGAGGAACCGAGTGCACTCTCCGATCATGTGGCCTACTACATGGAGCTCGGCGCGGCCGACAAGCAGGAGCTCCTCGAGACCACATCGGTCGAGCTCCGCCTGCGTCGCATCCTGGTGCATCTCTATCGACAGATCGCCATGCTCGAGGCGCAGGAGCACATTCGCTCCAAGGTCCAGGAAGAGTTGGGCGAGCGGCAGCGCGAGATCTACCTGCGCGAGCAGCTCAAGGCGATCCGCCGCGAGCTGGGCGAGGAGGACAGCGACGCCGAGGTCGAGGAGCTGCGCGAGCGGCTCGAGGACCTGGAGCTGCCGGAGGAGGCGCGTGAGGAGGTAAACCGGGAGCTCAGGCGGCTGGAGCGTGTCAACCGCGAGTCGGCGGAGGCGCAGGTGATCCGCACCTACCTGGAGTGGATCGCCGATCTGCCGTGGAACAAGCGGTCGGAGGACCAGCTCGACATCGAGGAGGCCCGCAGGGTTCTCGATGAAGACCACTACGGTCTCGACGACGCGAAGGAGCGTATCCTCGAGTTCCTGGCCGTCGGCAAGATGCGCCGCGAGCAGGCGGAGGACGAGGAGGCGAAGGCGAAGGCGGTGGCCAGTGGCCCGATCCTGCTATTCCTCGGGCCGCCGGGCACCGGCAAGACGTCGGTAGCCAAGTCGATCGCCCGGGCGTTGGGCCGCGAGTACGTGCGCGTCTCGCTGGGCGGCGCCCGCGACGAGGCGGACATCCGCGGCCACCGGCGCACCTACGTCGGCGCCATGCCCGGCCGCATCATCCAGGGGATGAAGCGTGCCGGCACCAAGAACCCGGTGTTCCTGCTCGACGAGGTGGACAAGCTGGGTGTCTCGTTCCAAGGCGACCCGTCGGCGGCGTTGCTCGAGGTGCTGGACCCGGCGCAGAATAACACCTTCACCGACCACTACCTGGGAGTCGGCTTCGACCTATCGGAGGTGCTGTTCATCTGCACGGCGAACTTCGGTCACCAGATACCGGGGCCGCTGTACGATCGCATGGAATCCACCGATTTCAGCGGCTATACCGAGCTCGAGAAGCTGGAGATCGCCAAGCGCTACCTGCTGCCGCGGCAGCGCGAAGAGGCCGGACTGCGCGAGGATCAGCTCAGCGTCTCCGACGACGCGATCCTCGCCGTCATCAACGAGTGGACCCGCGAGGCAGGCGTCCGCCAGCTGGAACGCGAGCTCGGCAGCCTGGCCCGCAAGGCGACCCGCGAGATCGCCGAGAACAAGGCGGAGAGCATCGCCGTCGATCGCGACAACCTGCGTGAGCTGCTCGGCAAGCCGAAGGCGCATCCCGAGAAGATGCTGCCCGAGCCCCAGGTCGGCGTCGCCACCGGTATGACCTACACCCAGGTGGGCGGCGACATCATCTTCGTCGAGGCCAGTGTCTATCCGGGCAACGGCCAGCTCGTGCTCACGGGCCAGTTGGGCGAGGTGATGAAGGAGAGCGCCCGTGCCGGGCTCACCTTCGCCAATACACACCACAGACAGCTGGGCATCCCACAGGAGCGGTTCAAGGACATCGACGTCCACGTGCATGTCCCGGCCGGCGCCGTGCCCAAGGAAGGCCCGTCGGCGGGAATCACCATGGCCACCGCCCTGGTGAGCGCGCTCTCCGATTACCCCGTGCGCAACGACCTGGCGATGACCGGCGAGCTCACGCTCACCGGACGGGTCCTACCGATCGGTGGCGTCAAGGAGAAGGTCCTCGGCGCCTGCCGCGCCGGCATCTCCGAGATTGTGCTGCCGAAAGAGAACGAGCCGGACATCGAGGACATTCCCGAGGAGGTGAGCTGCAAGCTCAAGTTCCACCTGGTGGAGACGCTCGACGACGTACTGGTCGTGGCACTCGAAGGCGTGAGCCTGCAAGACGGCAGGCTCGTGTTCGAGAAACGGGAGGCAGGCGCGCCGGGCGCCGATGTCCTCGTCGCCCACGACGAGGGAGAGTCGATCGGGCCGGCGGACGTCGTCAATTAGGCGGAGGCCCGGTATCGGGATTTCGGAATCCAACAACGTCCGGCGACGATCGATCGACGAATTCGGCCAGAAACGGCTCCGGCGAGAGCCGCGAGCCGGTCGCGGACTCGAGCAGCGACTGCCAGTGCCGGCTCGCGCCGTGTGCGAATAGCCGGTCGCGCAGGAACGCGCCGAGAGCGTCGCAGCCGACGTAGCCTCGCGCTGGTGCCCCGTCCAGCAGCTCGCGACGGATGGCTGCACCGAGCTGCGAGGCGATGAGCTCGCCGAGCAGATAGTTGTGGTAGTAGACGGGCGCGGCGGTCAGGTGGATCTTGGCTGCCCAGTCGGGCGCCTGACGGTGCTCGGGCCTCGTCAGGCGCTGGAGATCCTCGACCAGATCCCACCACAGGGCATCGAGGTCGCTGCGATCCGGGTCGGCGTAGAGCGCGCGCTCGAAGTGGGTCATGACCAGGACCCAGCGGGCGGTCAGCAGCATCTCGAAGCGCAGCGAATCCCACATCCGCTCCTGCAGCGCCGATCTGTCGTCGGGTGATGCTGCGGCTGCCCTCTCGAGCCAGTCGATGTCGTAGGCGAGACGATCCATGAACATGGCGGTCGCCTCGGTCGTGGCGATGTGTGCCGGCTGTCGCAGTAGCCACGGCAGCGTGTCCGGCATGTACTTCTCGTGCGCCGCGTGCCCCAGCTCGTGCAGCAGGATCGTCATCCAGCGATCGTCGTCCTTCAAGTTACAGAGGATGCGGACATCGCCCTCCCGGTCGATGTTCGTGCAGTAGGCGTGCTGGTCCTTGCCGGAACGCTCGTAGAGGTCGCTGCGATCCAGTATGTCGCGAACGTCGAGTCCGATCCCCTTGAAGAAGCGATCCGCTATCTCGAGCAGGTCACGTCCTCGGTAAAAGACGTCGAGCCCTCGCTCCGCGCTGAGCGGTGATTCCTGGAAGAATGGGTCCTCGTAGTGCCAGGGCCGCAGCGCCTCGGGCGTCGTTCCGTAGAGCTTAGCGAGGCGTCGATCGATCGCTGCCTTCGCCTCCTCGAACGGCCCATCGGTGCGGCGCTCGAGCTCGTCGAAGACTCGCATCAGCTCAGCTCCGTCGATCTCTTGGAGGTCCAGCTGCATCACATAGTAGTCGCGATAGCCGAGCGAACGAGCCGCGTCGTTGCGACGCGACACGAGCTCGCGAAGACGTGACTCTACTCGAGGTGCGATTTGCTTCGACGCCTCCCACGCCGCCCGGCGCCGACCTTCATCCCGTTCGCTGCGCAGTACCTCGAGGATCTCGTTGTTAGTGACCTCGCGGCCGTCGAGCCGCGCGCGGAAGCTGTAGAACTCCGATTGGATCTCGTTGCCGCGCCGCACGAGATCGTCGATCACGTGCTCGGGTAGCTGATTCGGTCGATGGTCGAGTGCCAGCAGCTCGAGCTGACGGCGGAGCAGCGGGTCGCGGAACTCCTGCGACTCCAGGAGCTCCATGATCTCTTGGTAGCGAGGCTTGGAGCTGAGGAAGAGGCGCAGGCGCGTCTCGGCCTCGGTGGCTCGCTCCAGCGCCTCCGCCGTGCCGGTGGTGCTGGCCTGCCAGTGGGCGCGGCTCACCGCCGTACTGAGCGGCTTGAGCTCCGCCGTTACCTCTGCGAGGAACTCCCGCGCCCTCACCTCAGCCATCACTGCCGGCGCGTCGGCCCTCTACTTGCCGAGCTGGGATGCCAGCTCGTCGTACAGGCGCGTGACGATATCGATCCCCTTGTGATAGAGATCGAGCGACATCCACTCGTTCGGCGAGTGCAGGTTGCAGCCGGGCAGTGCGAAGCCGAGCAACAGCAGCGGCGTCTCGAGGATCTGCTCGATCATTGGGACGATGGGGATCGAGCCGCCCTCGCGGATGAACAGCGGGCCGCGGCCGAAGACGGGTTCGACAGCGCGCGTGGCCGCTTGAAAGACGGGTCCGGCGGGATCGACCGCCCACGGCATGGCGCCGGCGTGGAAGTCGATCTCCAGCTCGACGCCCTCTGGCTTGAGCGAACGGACGTGGCTCTCGAACGCCTCGCGGATCGCGTTGGGATCCTGGTCCGGGACGAGGCGCATCGAGATCTTCGCCATCGACGTGGCTGGGATGATCGTCTTCGCCCCTTCACCGGTATAGCCGGAGAGCATACCGTTGACGTCGAGTGTGGGGCGCGCCCAGATCCGCTCGATGAAGTGCACGCCGACCTCACCGTCGCCGATCGCCGGCACGCCGGCTTCCTGGCGGAAGTCCTCCTCGGTCATCGGGATCTCGGCGTACGCCTTCTTCTCCGCCGGGCTCGGCTCCTTCACCGTATCGTAGAAGCCGGGTACGGTAACGCGGCCCTGCTCGTCCTTCAGCTGCGCGATCAGCTCGGCCAGGGCGTTCGCCGGGTTCACCACGCCGCCGCCGTACTGGCCCGAATGCAGGTCCTGGCTGGGGCCGCGGAGACGAACTTCCATATAGACCATCCCGCGCAGCCCGACGCAGATGCTGGGAAGATCCTCCGCCAGCATCGGCGTATCCGAGACGACGGCCACATCACAGGCCAGCCGGTCGGTGTTCTCGCGGATGAACGGCTCGAGGTTGACGCTGCCGACCTCCTCTTCCCCCTCGAACAGGAACTTGAGGTTCACCGGCGGCGAGCCCTTCGCCTCGCGGTACGCCTCCAGCGCCTTCATGTGGACGTGGACCTGGCCCTTGTCGTCGGCGGTGCCGCGGGCGTACAGACGTCCGTCACGTACCGTCCCCTCGAAGGGCGGCGACTTCCACTCGTCCAGCGGCTCCACCGGCTGCACGTCGTAGTGGCCGTAGACCAGAACGGTGGGCGCGCTATCGCCCGCGTCCATGAGCTCGCCGTAGACCACGGGATGGCCCTTGGTGGGGACGACCTCCGCCTTCATGCCGAGATCGCTCAGCTTCGCCTTGACCCACTCGGCGCAGCGGGCGACGTCCTCCTTGTGCTCCGATCGGGCGCTGACGCTCGGGATACTGAGGAACTCCTTCAGCTCGTCCTCGTACCTCTGCTTGCTCTCCTCGAGCAGCTTCTCCAGAGACATGGGGGTCCCTTCCTTCTTCTCGGTGTCGCAGCTTGTCCGGGGGAGCCTAAGATAAGGCGTCGCCCGGCGCCCGGCCACACGGGTCGGCTTGCCGGGCCGCCTCTCTTGCCGCGGTCGACGAGATTCCCGAGTTTGCCCGGACCCCAACCGACGCAGATCGACCCGTTCTCAGTCAAGGAGGAATACGATGTTGCGGTCTGTGCGCGCTTGGCACGCTCCGATTCTCTCGCTGGCCGTCGTCGCGGCGGCAGCCTGCTCGGCGTACCAGGCACCGACAACCACGGTAGCGGCCCCCGGTCAGGAGGACACGGGCTCTGTCACCGTTCAGGAGGCTGCCCCGCTGCTCAGCGGGGTGGAAGCCGTTGACGCGGCTGGCCTCGGGAAGATGTGGACGTTCGACAACCCGCCGCTCGACTACCTCGAGGAACGCTACGGCTTCAGGCCGACACCGGATTGGCTCGAGCATGTCAGGCTGTCCTCACTGAGGAGCGGGGGCTGCTCCGCTTCGTTCGTGTCGCCGGACGGCCTGGTCATGACCAACCACCACTGCTCGCGCGGTTGTATCACGGCGGTCTCTGACGACGAGCACGACTACTACGAGGACGGCTTCTACGCGGCGACACGCGAGGAGGAGCCGGTGTGCCCCGGGCTGGCGCTCGACCAGCTGATCGAGATCGATGACGTCACGCAGCGTGTCGACGCCGCGGCGCCGGCCGGCGTTTCCGATGAGGAGGCGACTCGGCTGAAGGGGGAGGCGCGGGCGCGTATCGAGGAAGAGTGCACGAGCGCGACCGGGTATCGCTGCCAGGTCGTCTCGCTGTATCACGGCGGGATCTACTCGCTGTACAAGTATCGCCGCTTCGGCGACGTGCGTTTGGTGTTCGCGCCGGAGGGGCAGGCTGCCTTTTTCGGCGGTGATCCCGACAACTTCACCTACCCGCGCCACGACCTGGACGTCACATTTTGGCGCGTCTACGAGAACGGCGAGCCGTATCACCCGGAGCATTACCTCGAGTGGAGCGATGCGGGTGCCGAGGAAGGCGAAGTGATCTTCGTCACCGGCAATCCGGGTACGACGCTACGGCTGCGGACCGTGGCGCAGCTCGAGTACCTGAGGGACGCTGGCTACACGGGGCGGTTGGAGTCGTACGAGGAGCGGCTCGCCGTTTACAGAGAATTGGCGGCGCGGTCCGAGGAGGCGGCTCGCCGGTACCGCAACACGATCTTCGGTCTCGAGAACGCGGTCAAGCAGTACGTCGGCTACGTCGAAGGCCTGAATGACCCAGAGCTGATGGGAAGCAAGCGGGCGTGGGAGCGCAGCTTCCGGGCGGCGGTGGCGGCGGATCCGCGGCTGCAGGCCGAGTATGGCAGCGCCTGGGATGAGATCGCTCGTATCAATCACGAGCTGACGCGGCTCGATCCCGAAGCGCGGTACACCTCCTTCGCGGACTTCAGGACCCTGGGCCTGGCGCGAGGCATCGTACGCTATACCGCCGAGCTGGCGAAGCCGGCCGACGAGCGTACGATGAGCGAGGAAGACCTCGCCAACCTTGAGCGGGCGATCGACTCCGAGCGGCCGATCGACCAGGATCTCGAGGAGAAGTTGTTGGCCCTGCGGCTGGCGGCGGCGCGGGACGTTCTGGGCGCCGACCATCCCTGGGTGCGGGCGGCGCTGGGCGGGCGCGACCCGGGGATCGCGGCGCGCCTGCTGATCCGCGAGACCGATGTGACCGATGTGGCGGCGCGGCGCGCGCTGGTGGACGGCGGAGTGTCCGCGGTGCAGGCGTCGCGTGATCCGGCGATCGTGCTGGCCCGCACCGTCGATGCGCGGGCCCGTGAGCTCGAGCGGCGGCTCGAGGAGCTGAGGGCGGTCGAGGCGGTTCACGAGGGGCGCGTGGCCCGAGCGCTGTTCGAGGTGTACGGCACGATGCTGCCGCCCGATGCGACGTTCACGCTGCGGCTGCAGGACGGTGTGGTCCGCCGCTACCCGTACAACGGGACGTACGCACCGTATAAGACGACGTTCTACGGGCTCTACGACCGGGCGGCGTCCTTCGACTACGAGGAGCCGTGGCAACTGGCGCCGCGCTGGGTCGAGCGGGAAGATCGGGTCGACCTTTCGACGCCACTGAACTTCGTCTCCACCGCCGACATCATCGGCGGCAACTCGGGCAGTCCGGTCATCAACCGCGATGCGCAGGTCGTCGGTCTCGTGTTCGACGGTAACATCGAGTTCTTCCCCGGCAGGTTCCTGTTCAGGGAGGACGACTCGGGGCGCACGGTGTCGGTGCACTCGATGGCGATCATCGAGGCGCTG
>JASFTY010000084.1:0-11221 GCA_050050535.1 Gemmatimonadales bacterium
CCTGGAGGCCCTCACGGCTCGCGGCGTGCTCGATGCACAACGACAACGCATCGACGCTCTCCAGGCCGAGCATCGGCGCGTGGACCAGTTGCTGAGTGAAGGCCAGGCGGCGCAAGTCGAGCTTCTACGAGTAGACGCGGCGCTCGCCGAGGCTGAGGCGCAACAGGTGGCGACGCGCACGCGGCTCGACCTGGCGGAGCGCGAGTTGGCACGGCTCGTCGGAATCGCGCCCCGCGCATCGCGCGTCGAGCTGTTGGTTCCCGTCAGACTGTCGGGCCAGACGATCACCGAAGACCGGGCCGAACTGGCGGAGCGGGCCAAGTCGAACAACCCTGAGCTGGAACGTTCGCAGCAGAAAGTGCGCGCGGCGGAAGCGAGCCGGGGCGTCGCCAGGGCGGCGTGGATCCCGGCGGTCAACCTTGGGGGTGGCTACCAGCTGTTCAGCAGCGATGCCTGGAACACGACGACCGAGTGGAACGTGGGGATCGCGGTCAGCTATCCGCTGTTCACCGGTGGGGCGCGCTCCAATGCCGTGGGTCGGGCGGGCGCCGAGCTGCGACTGGCGCGAGAGGAGTTACGACTCGCCGAGCTTGCCGTCGAGGAGGGGGTCGACAGAGCGCTGAACGCGGCCATCGACACTCGGGCTCTGGTGTCCGCGCTCAGGCGCACTGTCCAGCTGCAGAGCGAGGTAGTCAGGATCGAGCAGCTGTCGCTCGACGCCGGCGCCGGCACTCAGACCGATTACCTGCGTGCCGAAGCGGATCTGGCGCGGGCCCGCTCGTTGCTGGTTGAGGCCGAGCATGCCGAGATCGCAGCTCGCCTGGAGCTGGCGAGGGTTGTGGGTGAGCTGACGACGGAATGGCTGAATAAGAACGTGGAGACCGCACCATGAGCAAGAGACGACGCGTCGCGATCGCGGTCGTCGTTCTGGTCGTGACCGCCCTGGCGATCTGGTTCGCCGTCCTGCGAGATGATGGCTCGGACGTCGTCGTTGCCTCGGGTACCGTGGAGGCGACCGAGGCGGATCTCGGTTTTCAGGCGCCCGGCCGCATCGAGCGCATCGCCGTGCTGGAAGGCGACAGGGTCGAGACAGGCCAGGAGTTGGCCTGGCTCGATCGCAGTGAGTTGCAGGCACGGCGCCGGGCCGCAGAGGCGCAGGCGGCGGCGGCTCGCGCCATGCTGACCGAGCTGGAACGAGGGTTCCGCCCCGAGGAGATCGCCCAGGGCCGTGCGGCGCTGCGCGCCGCGGAGCAGCGGGCCAGCGACGCGAGGCGCGACCTGGAGCGCGCCAGGCACCTGTTCGACGGCGGTGCGGTGAGCCAGCAGACGCTCGACCGAGCCGAGACCGCGTACGAGCTGGCGATGGCGGACCTTCAGAGCGCTCAGGAAGCGTTGGAGATCCTGGAGACGGGACCGCGAGAGGAACGCATCGCAGCTCAACGAGCAGTCCTCACCCAGGCCGAGGCGGCGGTGGCCCAGATCGATGCGGCACTCGACTTCGCTGTGGTCCGTGCCCCGTTCGACGGCCTGATAACGGTGCGCCACCGAGAGCCCGGCGAGACGGTAGCCGCGGGCATCCCGGTGCTGACGTTGATGAACCCGAATGATCGTTGGGTCCGCATCTACGTGCGTGCCGACGAGGTTGGCCGCATCGACATCGGGCATCCGGCGACGATCACCGGCGATGCCTATCCCGATCGTACTTACCAGGGCCGCGTCGTCTTCATCGCCAACGAGGCCGAGTTCACGCCGCGAAACGTCCAAACCAGCGAGGAGCGCGTGAAGCTGGTCTACCGCGTGAAGGTCCAGATCGTCGGCGATACCGGCTCCGACCTCAAGCCCGGGCTGGCGGCCGATGTACGGCTGCAGACCGAGGAACGCTGAGGGAGGATGGGACCGGCCGTCTCGCTCGACCGACTGACGCGCGACTTCGGTGGACTGCGCGCCGTGGACGGTCTGACTTTCGACGTCCTACCGGGTGAGCTGTTCGGCATCGTTGGACCGGACGGCGCCGGCAAGACGACGACACTACGCATGCTCGCCGGTGTGCTGCGTCCCAGCTCGGGCGACGCCAGCGTCGCCGGGGTCAGCGTCGTTCGCGATCCCGAAGGCGTGAAGCATCACATCGCATATATGTCGCAGCGCTTCGGCCTCTACACCGACCTCACGGTCAGGGAGAACATCGAGTTCTACGCCGACCTCTATCGGGTCCCGCGCCACGAGCGACCGCCGCGCCTCGAGCGCCTCTATGCCTTCTCCGGCCTCGGCCCCTTCGAGCACCGGCTGGCGGGTCAACTCTCCGGCGGTATGAAGCAGAAGCTCGGACTTTGCGCCGCTCTGATACACGAGCCCGATATTCTGCTGCTCGACGAACCGACCTTCGGTGTGGACCCCATCTCGCGGCGCGACCTCTGGCTGATCATCCACGAGATGGTGGCGAGCGGTGTGACCGTGATCGTCTCCACGGCCTACCTGGACGAAGCCGAGCGCTGCGACCGCGTCGCCCTGTTTCACAAAGGAAAGGTGGCGGTCATCGAGCGGCCGGAGGCATTGCAGCGCCGCCTCCACGACCAGGTGCTGGCCGTGCGAACCGATCAGCCGCGCCGTGCCCACGAAGTGTTGAAAGGACATCCCGCGGTTCGCCAGACGGTGCTGTTCGGCGACGTCATCCATGTGATCCTCGTGAGTGGCGCCGCTGATTGGCCGGGCGCCCGTGACCACTTGGCCGCCGACGGGATCGTCGTGCTCGAGGAGAATGCGATCGAACCGTCGCTCGAGGACGTGTTCGTCGACCTCGTGCAGGGACGTGAGGCCGAGCATGACTGAGGCCGTTCAAGTCTCTCGGCTCACCCGCAGGTTCGGCGAGTTCACCGCCGTCGACCGCGTGAGCTTCGACGTTCAGCAGGGCGAGATCTTCGGATTCCTCGGACCGAACGGCGCCGGTAAGACCACGACCATCAAGATGCTCACCGGATTGCTGCGACCGACCTCCGGGAACGCGCGCGTCGCCGGCTTCGACGTGACCACGGAGATCGACAAGGTCAAGCGCAACATCGGCTACATGTCGCAGCTGTTCTCGCTGTACCCCGACCTGACCGTGCTGGAGAACATCCAGCTGTTCGCCGGGCTCTACAACGTCGAGGGCGACCGTCTCGACCGCCGCAAGGAATGGGTGCTGGAGATGGCGCGGCTCGACGACTATCAGGACCGTCTGACGGGCGAATTGGCACTCGGATACAAGCAACGGCTCGCACTGGGGTGCGCGGTACTGCACGAACCGCCGATCCTCTTCCTCGACGAGCCGACCTCAGGGGTCGACCCGATCTCGCGCCGTAGTTTCTGGGATCTGATCTACGGCTTCGCCGAGGCCGGCACCACCGTGTTCGTCAGCACGCACTATATGGAAGAGGCCGAGTACTGCCACCGGATCGCGGTGATGAACCGTGGCTCGATCGTTGCACTCGACCGACCCGATTCGCTCAAGGCCGCCATCAGCGAGCCCATCCTCGAGCTGACGACCGACGACGCGCCACGCGTGGTCGAGGCGCTCCGTGGAGAGCCGGGTATTCTCGAGGTCACTATGTTCGGGCGCGCCGTGCACGCCATCGTCGAGGACCAGGCCGTCGCCCAGCGACAGATCAATCGCGCCCTCGCCGCAGCCGGTCACTCCGTCGAGTCGATCCGGCCGATCGAGCCCTCGCTCGAGGACGTGTTCGTCTCCTTCGTGCGCCGCTCAGGCGGTACGGTGGCCGGATGAACCCGGCTCGGCTCTGGGCCATGGCCCGCAAGGAGGCGAGCCAGCTGCGCCGCGACCCCCGCAGCCTGGCCATGGCCTTCCTGCTGCCCGTGGCACTGCTCCTCTTCTTCGGCTACGCCATCAGCTACGACATCAACAATATCGAGCTGGCGGTCTTGGACGAGAGCAACAGCGAGCGGAGCCGCGCGCTGGTCGATGCGTTCGAGAGTTCCGGCTACTTCGACATTATCGAGCGCCCGGCGCGTTACGATGATGTGGATGACTTGCTGCAGAGGGGCGAGGTCCGGGTCGTCCTGGTGATTCCGCCCAGCTTCGACCGCGACCTGAGCGCCGGGCGCGAGGCGGCGGTCCAGCTGCTACTCGACGGGTCGGACGCCAACACGGCGACCATCGCACAGAACTACGCCGCCGCCATCATCATCCGCTATTCGAGCGACGTGTTGCTGAAGGCGCGCCGGTTCGTGCTACCGGTGCAGGCGGAGACCCGGGTCTGGTACAACGAGACGCTGGAAAGCCGCAACATGATCGTCCCCGGGCTCGTAGCGGTGATCATGTCGATCATCGCAGCCATGCTCACCGCGCTCACCATCGCCCGCGAGTGGGAGCGCGGTTCGATGGAACAGTTGGCGGCTACACCCGTGCATCGGCTGGAGGTCGTCATCGGCAAGCTGCTGCCGTACGTCGGCATCGGGCTGTTCGATGTGGCACTGGCGATAGTCGCCGGCCTGCTGATTTTCGGGGTGCCGCTGCGTGGCAACATCCTGTTGCTGACCGGGCTGACGCTGCTCTTCCTGATCGGAGCTTTGAGCTTCGGGATGTTCATCTCCGCCGCGGTCAAGAGCCAGGTCCTGGCGTCGCAGTTCGCTGTGATTTCGACGTTCCTGCCGGCGATTCTGCTCTCCGGCTTCATCTTCTCGATCTCGACCATGCCGGTAGCGCTTCAAGTCATCACCTACGCCGTGCCGGCTCGCTACTACGTGAGCGTGACGAAGGGCATCTTCCTCAAGGGTGTGGGGCCCGGCGTGCTCTGGGTGCAAGGACTGGCCATGATCATCTTCGCGGCCGCCGGCCTGACGCTGGCGATACGCTCGTTCAGGAAGGAGCTCGAGTGAGCATGATCTCGCCGGTACGCGTCCGTCAGCTGCTCAAGAAGGAGCTGCGCCAGATATTCCGCGATCCGCGGATGCAGCGGATCGTCTTCATCGCGCCGGTGATTCAGCTCGTCGCCTTCGGCTACGCGGTCAACACTGACATCAAGAATACCAAGACGTTCGTCATCGACCACGACGGGAGCGCTGCCTCGCGCGAGCTGCTGGAAGTCGTCGAGGCGACCGGCTATTTCAGGATCGTCGGGCGGTCGCAGCGGCCTGCCGATCTGGTCCGCGCGCTCGATTACGGGAAGGCGGAGGTCGGCATCGAGATACCGGCCGCCTTCAGTGAGGATCTGGCGAGCGGCCGCGGTGCCCGGGTGCAGGTGATACTCGACGGCACGAACTCGAACACGGCCACGGTGGCACAGGGCTACCTGGCGTCCATCGTGCAGGGTTATGCCCTAGACCGTGCCGCCGCCGCGGGTGCATTTCCCGGCGGCGGTGTCGACGCACGGATTCGCGCCTGGTACAACCCGGATCTCGAGAGCCGCACCTACAACGTGCCGGGCGTGATCGGCACGCTTATCCTGCTCATGTCGCTGTTGCTGACATCGCTGTCGGTGGTACGCGAGCGCGAGCTGGGAACGCTCGATCAGCTCACGGTGAGTCCGCTTTCGGCGGCGGAGCTGATCCTCGGCAAGACGGTGCCGACTGCGCTCGTCGCGTTCATCGACTTGTTCCTAGTCATCGCACTGGCGATCCTGTGGTTCCACATACCGATGCGCGGCTCGTTCCTCGACCTGTTGCCCGCCGCCGTGCTCTACATCCTCTGCGGCCTGGCCTTCGGGCTGCTGATCTCCTCGATCTCCAGGACACAGCAGGAAGCCTTCATGACGATGTTCTTCGTCCTGATGCCGGCGATCATTCTGTCCGGGTTCTTCTATCCCATAAGCAGCATGCCGGAGGTGTTCCAGTGGATCACCGTTCTGAACCCGCTGCGACACTTCCTCGAGGTCGTTCGGGCGATCTTCTTGAAAGGCGCTGGGATCGCCGACCTCTGGTTCCAGTACGCCTCGCTAACCGTCATGGCAATCGGCGCAACGTGGTTGGCGATCGTCAGGTTCCGCCACTCGATGATGATCTGACCGAGTCGGGCGCGCGGCCGACGATCCGCGAATAGCTTTGCGGGTCGGTCGCGCCCTCGGTGCCGATGATCAGGAGCATCGAGTCCGAGCGTAGCCGCAGTTGGCGGCGCGCCTTCGGCTCGTGCAGGGCCGCCAGCGCTCCCGCCAGCCCGGCGGCGCCCGACTCGCCGGCGACGATGGGGCGATCGCCGGCTGCACCGTCGGCCAGGATCCTCATCGCCGCCTCCGCCGCTGCGTCGGGGATAGTCATGAACCAGTCGGCGCCGTGCTCGAGGATCTTCCAGGCGAGCAGTGAGACTTCGCCGGCGGCGAGGCCGGCCATGATCGTATCGTAGTCGCCGGGTACCGGCGTTGGCCTTCCCGCCATCGCACTTCTGAACAGGCAATCGGCGGAGTCGGGCTCGACGACGACGGTCCTCGGCCGCTCGTCGCCCCAGGTCTCCCAGAGGTTAGCGCAAACGGCGGCCGCCAGGCCGCCGACACCGCCTTGCACGAAGACGTGCGATGGCGGATCGCCGTGCGGCAGCTGCTCCAAGATCTCGGCCACCATCACGGAGTAGCCCTGCATCACATCGCGGGGTACCTGCAGGTATCCGGGGTACGAGGTGTCGGAGACGACGAAACGCCCCTGGCGACGGGCGTCGTGGTCGCAGCGGCGGACCGCCTCGTCGTAGTTGCACGGGAGCCGCGACACCGCCGCGCCGTGCGCCGCGATGGCTGCTACGCGTGCCGGGCTGGCCACGGCGGGTACGTAGACGGCACAACGGCACCCGAACATCTCAGCACCCCAGGCGACGGAACGGCCGTGGTTGCCTGCCGTGGCGCAGGTCACCACCAGCCGGGAGACGTCGGTCGGCCCGTTCGTCTCGCGTGCCAGAACGCGCTGAACGCCGTAGGCGCCACCCAGAGCCTTGAAGCTGTTCAAGCCGAAGCGCTCGGATTCGTCTTTGAAGTAGAGTGCGCCGAGTCCAACGCTGGCGGCGAGCCCGCGCAGAGACCGCAGAGGTGTGGGTCGGTAGCCGGGCCACGATTCGATCGCGCGGCGGGCAGCCGCGCCCCTCGACAGACTGAGGATGGCGCGCTCGGCCTCGCCGTAGGGCCGGTCGCGGTCGAATCGGCGATTCGCCGTCAGTCGGAAGGGGATCCGAGTATTGGCTAGCGTGGCCGGATCCTCGTCAGGTAAAGCCCGGACTTGTCGGATTGGAATTGCAGGACCCAGGTGGAGCGGCGCGGCGACGGCACGCGACCCGGCTGACCCTGAAACAGGATGTTGTTGTCTACCTGCGCGACCAGGACTCCGTTCGCGGTTGTGGCCACACCGCTCAGCTGGTAGCGAATACGCATTCGCGGGCCCTCGAACATGCGGCTGAAGATACGCCACTCGCGCTCCGGAATCCGGCCGCCGAACAGGCGCGCGATCGCGGTGGAGTCCCGCGCCTCTATACCGCGCACCAGCTGGCCGACGATCCGGTTGACCGCCGCCCGCTCGGCCGCGCCGGCCGGATAGAGAGTCGGCGGTTCGGCAGGCTCGGCGTCGGTCGCCGCGGCCTCGTCGCCCGGCGGTGGTTCTGCGGCCCCGGCATCTGCGGCTACCGGCGGCTCGTCCGCCGCGCCGGCGTCGGCTACCGCGGCCTCACGTGTCGTGCCGGCCGGCGATGCCGTCTCCGACTCTCCGGAGGGGCTCGTAACGGTCGCCACGCCTGTCGGTCCCTCGCCGGCGGCTACTGCGGTGCCCCCTTCTTCACTGACGGCGACCTCCGAGTCGGCGGCGGCGACCCCGGCGTCTGCGGCGGCCTCGCTTTCGTCCCCGCCGGCGTCGAGCTCCGCGACCTGCGTCCCGTCCGTCCAGGGTCGCAGCTCGGGCAAGGCCCAGAGCGCCACGGCGGCGGCGGCCACGGCGACCGCGACCACGGCGAGCGTCCGCCCGGCCCGGCGCGGCCGCGAGGTGATCGGTTCCGTCAGAGTCGTCGGCGAAACGGGCGCGGAGCCGGCGGTGATAACGGTCGGCGCCTCGGCCTGCGCCTCGATGGCGCCCTGCACGGCGCGGAGGTCCGCGGCCAGCTCGGCCACGTTCTGGTAACGGTCGCCCGGATGCTTCTCGAGCGTTCTCAGGATGACCGCCTCGAACCGCGGGTGGATCTCGATCCCCAGCTTCGAGAGTGGCACCGGCGCCGCGGTCTCGATCTTGTGGCAGATCCCGCCCAGCGTAGGCGCCTCGAAGGGCGAATGACCCGAGATCAGCGTGTAGAGCACCCCGCCGACGGCGAATATGTCGGCGCGGTGGTCCACCTCCTTACCGGCGACCTGCTCCGGTGCCATGTAGAGCGGCGTGCCCAACGAGATTCCGGTGCCGGTGATCTGCGAGCCCACCAGCTTGGCGATCCCGAAATCGACGATCTTGATGTTGTCGTCCGGCGTGATCAGCAGGTTGGCGGGCTTGATGTCGCGGTGCACGATCTCACGGGCGTGGGCGTAGGTCAGGCCCTCGCAGACCTGCAGCACGTAGCGCAGAGCGCGCGCCGGCGCCAGCGAGCCGGACACGCCCAGGACCTCGCCCAGATCGGTGCCCTCCAGGTATTCCATCACGAAGTAGGGGAGCCCATCTTCGGTGCGGCCAGCGTCGAAGACGGTCACGATGTGCGGATGCTGCATCTGGGCGACGACCCGCGCTTCCCGATTGAATCGCTCCATCGCGTCGGGATCGTATTGCGCCCAGGCGAGCACGACCTTGATCGCCACGAAGCGGTCGAGCTCCGGGTCGCGGGCCCGATAGACGACCCCCATCCCCCCTTTTCCGAGCGTCTCCAGCACCTCGTAGCGACCGATCCACTGGCTCATGCTATCAAGCTAAACACCGATTGGAAGACGGGTCAATCTCCGGTCGTCGCGCTCGTTGTCGGGCCGCGGTCCGGTCCCTACATTGGCTCACAGCATAGGGCGGATCACGGGGAACTTCAGCTGGGAGGTGTCCATGCGAGCGATTCCGATCTTCCTTGTGGCGGCCTTGGCGGTCATCGCCGGGCTCGAGACGGCCGAGGCACAGCAGGGCCCCAAGCTCCGCGTCGCTGTGATGGACGGAACCTGGGATCCCGGTCTCTTCGAGGCCACGGGGACGTTCGGCGCCGCCGGCTACTCGTACAATCAGAGCCTGGAGAACTTCGCCCGGGGGCTCACCGAGATGATGGTCGCCGAGCTGTTGGAGAGTGACCGCTTCGTTGTGGTGGAACGGCAAGCGATCGCTGATGTCCTGGCCGAGCAGGAGCTCCAGTACAGCGGCGCCGTCAATCCCGAGACGGCCGTTCAGGCCGGCCGCATCGTCGGCGCCCAGTTCTTCATCCGTCCGGTGATCACAACGTTCAGCTACGGTGAGAAAGGGCGCGGTGGTGAGGTCGGGGTCACGGTGCCCGTCGATGTCCCGGTCGCCGGCGGCATCAGGATCGGCGGCGGCAAGAAGACCGTGCAGGCGCGGCTGGTCATCGACAGTCGGATCTACGACGTCCAGACCTCACAGATCACCTCCTCCGTCCAGGGCGAGGGCTCGGTAGAGCGGTCGTCTTCCCACGTCGCGCTGGATACCGATGTCCTCGACGTCGGCACCGCGGGCTTCGAGGATACCCCGCTCGGCGAGGCGACCCGCGCCGCAGTTGAGCAGGTCGTCGCCAACATCCTGGCCGAGCTCGGCGATCAGCCCTGGCACGGCAGGGTGGTCACGGTCCGTGACGGCCAGGTCTATATCAACGCCGGCAGTGAGTCCGGTATTCAGGTCGGCGACTTGCTCGAGGTGTTCCGCGAGGGGGAAGAGCTGATCGATCCGGAAACAGGACTCAACCTCGGGCAGATCGAGCAGCGGCTCGGACGGCTGGAGATCACCAGCGTGGAGGAGCGGTTCTCCATCGCGCGGACGCTCAGCGAGTTCGCCTGCGAGCGGAACGACCTGGTCCGCTTCGTGGTAAACAACTAGGCACGAGGCTCCACCCGGGGCCTCACCCTCCTCCTCGTCCTGCGAGCCGGCATCTCGGATCCAGAACGGTAACCGTTTGGCTGACAGATACTTGGCGTCTGCACTCAAGCGGCTCGCGCCCGGTGGGCTGATCACACTGGGCGCCGTGCTCTGGGTGCGACTGGCCGAGGATCCGCAGACGCTCGCCGGCCTCACCAGAGGGTATCCTTATGCCGTCTTCGGCGCAGCGGCCCTCCTCGCCTGGCGCTTCCACCGCAGCCGCGTCCTCGCCGCCGTTCTGGCACTCGCCGTCGTCGAGCGCCTGCTGAGGCTCGATCCCGAGCCCGCACTCCAGCTGGCCCGCACCGCTGCCACCCTCCTACTGCCGCCCGTCCTGGCGGCATTGGCTCTGACCCGCGACCGCGGCGTGCTGACCGCCAGGGGCCTGACCCAGCTGGCCATAGTCCTCGTACCGACACCCGTAGTGGCGCTGTTGCTGCGTTCCCAGCAGCCGGCGACGACCCTCGCCCTGCAGGGCGAGCCGCTCGGTTCTGCCTTCACACCCCAAGCGGCTCTCCCCGACCCGGAATTGCTCGTCTTCGCCGTCAGCATCACGGTGGCCGCCGCGGTGGCGGTCTACCGGCGGAAAACTGTTGAGAACGGTTTCCTCTGGGCGGTGGTGGCCGCATGTCTGGCCCTGACCGCCGCAGCGGGGAGTCCGGTCTCGACTGTCTATCTGATGGTAGCCGGCCTGGTTCTCGGTCTGTCGGTGATGGAGACGGGTTACAGGATGGCCTACAGGGATGAGCTCACCGGGCTACCTTCGCGCCGCGCGCTACCTGACGCGCTCGCCGCGCTGCGTAATCGCTACACCATCGCCATGGTCGATATCGACCACTTCAAGAAGTTCAACGACAAGCATGGACACGACGTCGGCGATCAGGTGCTGCGTATGGTCGCGGGGAAGCTGGCGCGGATATCGGGCGGCGGCCGTGCCTATCGCTACGGCGGTGAAGAATTCGTCCTGGTGTTTCCCGGCAAGTCTCGGGATGAGGTGATGGCCGACTTGGAGGAGCTGCGCAGCACCATCGAGGACTCGACGTTCACCGTTCGCGGTCGCGGTAGGCCACGCGGAAAACCGAAGAGCGGAAAGCGTAGGTCGGGCGGCAAGAAGAAACTGGCCGTCACCGTGAGTATCGGTGTGGCGGAACGGAACGGCAACTACACCACGCCGGAGAAGGTGCTGAAGGCCGCGGACAAGGCGCTCTACAAGGCGAAGCGGGCGGGG
>JASFTY010000085.1:0-11196 GCA_050050535.1 Gemmatimonadales bacterium
AGACGTTGCTGCGTTACAGAAAGCCATAGAGAGAGAGCTATGAGTATCTGGAGCAGGCTGTCAACGATGGTCCGGTCGAACCTGAACGACCTGATCGCTCGGGCGGAGAACCCCGAGAAGATGCTCAACCAGATCATCGACGATATGCGTTCGCAACTGGCGCAGGCGAAGCAGGAAGTCGCCGTCGCCATCGCAGACGAGCGTAAACTGCGGCGGCAGGTGCAGGACGAGCGGGATCAGACCGCCGACTGGGAGAGGCGAGCCAAGTTGGCCCTGCGCGAGGGTAGGGACGATCTGGCCCGGCAGGCCCTGCTCCGCAGCAAGGAGCACGGCGAGCACGCCGGGACACTGGAGGAGCAGTGGCGAGGCCACGCATCCGAGACCGAGAAGCTCAAGGACACGTTGCGGCAGCTGAGCAGCAAGATCGAGGAGGCGAAGCGCAAGCGTAACCTGCTGATCGCTCGGCAGAAGCGAGCCGCGGCGCAGAAGCGCATCCATGAGACGCTCACCGGGCTCGCCGACCGCAGCTCGTTCGAGGCGTTCGACCGGATGGCTGAGCGCATCGAGGAGGCGGAAGTTCGGGCGCTCGCCGCCGCCGAGGTCGACGAGGAGTTGGGCGGTGACGACCTGGAGCGACAGTTCAAGCGCTTGGAGGGCGGCGACATCGACGTGGAGCGTCAGCTCGCGGCGTTGAAGGAGGAGATGGGTCTACTACCGGCCGCCGAGGAGGCCCATTCGGAAGGCGAGGTCCGGGAGGCCGAGATCATCGAGGAAGAATCCGAGGCCGAGGAGGAACAAGCTGGCTGATTCGAGTTCCGGTTTCAGCCCCCGCCAGGCCTACGGCGTACTGGCGACGACCATCTTCGTCGTCCTCCTCCTCCTCTTCGTCAACAGCGTCGCCGATCTCCTCCTGCTTCTCTTCGTCGCGGCGCTGTTCGCCGTCTACCTCGGTGCTTTCACTGACCTGGTCACCGGGCGGTTCGCCGTGGCCCGCGGGTTCGGAGTCGTCCTCGCCCTGCTCGGCACGCTGCTGGTCATCGGGCTCGTCGGGCTGCTGATCGTTCCGCCCGTGGTCAACCAGTTCCAGGCGTTGATCGGCGAGCTGCCGGGCCGTCTGGACGCGATCCAGGCGCAGCTCACACAGCTGGCGCAGCAGCAGGACAGCCTGCTGGGCCGCCTGCTCGGCCCGCTCGGCGAAGGGGCCGAGGGCGGTGCGGATATCGGTGAGCGAGTCTTCGAGCAGGCGCGGGACTTCTTCGGCGACGTCGTGCCGTACATCTTCTCCGGGATCGGCGTCGCAATTCATTTGGTGTCCGTGCTGATCATGGGCATCTACATGGCGGTGAAGCCGTCGGTTTACCGGGAAGGGCTCATCGCGCTCGCACCGCCGGCGTACAGGGAACTGGCGCGCGATATCCTCGCCGATCTAGGGCACACGATTCGGTCTTGGCTGGTGGGGTTGGGCATCTCGATGGTGGTGCTCGGCTCGCTGACCTGGATCGGCCTCGTGCTGCTCGACGTTCCCTATTCACTCGCCTTCGGCGTGTTCACGGGGATCGCGGTCATCGTGCCGTTCTTCGGGACGATCGTCTCCACACTGCTACCGGCGCTGTTCGTGATCGGCACGGGCGGCGTGACCAAGGCGCTGCTGGTCATCCTGTTGGGTGTGGTCGTTCACATCTTCGAGGCCAACGTCGTCGCGCCGATGGTATTCGAGAAGCAGGTCGAGCTGCCGCCGGTGCTCACGATACTCTCCGTTCTGGTCATGGCGAAACTGCTCGGCGTCGTCGGCCTCCTGGTCGCCGTCCCCGTGTTGGCCAGCGCCATGGTGCTCGTGCGGCGCATCTTCGTTCACCGCATCCTGGAGGGGAAGGGCTTCCATCGGATTGTGAAGGACGCCCCCGTCATCATCAGCCTGCCTACGGGAGACGGCGTGCTCGTGCATCCGTCGGCGTCCGAAGTGAGCATCCCGGCCCTCCTCGAAGGTTGATCGTCGGCATAGGCATAGACCTGGTAGAAACGCAACGCGTGCAACATGCTCTGGCGCGTCACGGCGAGCGTGCGCGCCGGCGACTGTTCAGCGCGCGCGAGCTTGCCCGCTGCGATGCACGGGCAGACGCCGACGAGTGCCTGGCTGCCAGTTTCGCTGCCAAGGAGGCGGCGCTGAAGGCGCTGGGAACGGGGAAGCTACCCGGTATTCGTTGGACGGACCTGGAGCTGCTGCGCGCGGAGTCCGGCCAGCCGCAGCTCGAGCTGGTCGGCGAAGCGCGTGCGCAGGCGGAGCGTTTGGGTGCCACGAGAGTGTGGGTCAGCATCAGCCACGAGGCGGGACTGGCTTGCGCGGTGGTGGTGCTGGAAGGCGCGGCGTGAGAGTCGAAGTCCTCAGGTCCTGAGTAGCTTGCCGCCATCGACGACGATCGTCTCACCCGTTATGTAGCTCGACTCGATCAGGAAGAGTACGGTCCGGACGATGTCCTCCGGGCCACCCAGCCGCTGCAGCGCCGTCGATGCCGCGAGCCGAGCCCGCATGTCCGGCGATGTGCCCTCCCGCGGCAGCACCGGGCCCGGTGCTACGGCGTTGACCCGCACCTCCGGCGCCAGCGCCCGCGCCAGCACGCGGGTCGCCATCACGAGCCCAGCCTTCGAGACGCAGTAGTGCGCGTAACCCGGCCAGGCCTGGAACGCCCCCACGTCGGCGATGTTGATGATCGCCCCCGCACCCGCACGCTTCATCAGGCGTGCCGCCCGTTGGCTGCAGAGGAACGGCGCCCGCAAGTTCAGGTCGAGGACGCGGTCCCATTCCTGCGGAGTGATCTGCGTGGCCGGGACCCTGGCGAAGGTCGCCGCATTGTTGACCAGGACATCGAGCTGGCCGAAGCGGGCTTCAATCTCCGCGAACAGCCGGTCTATCTGATCCGGCTCGCCGAGATCGGCCTGGAATACCGCCGCCTCCACCCCGTGCGCCTGGCACCGGCGAACGGCGTCGTCGGCGTCGCCGGGCGATGCGTGGTGGTGAATGGCGATCCCACACCCGGTCTGCGCGAGTGCCTCGGCGATCGACCGCCCGAGCCGGCGCGCCGATCCCGTCACCAGAGCCACCTTCCCGCTCAATTCCATCACTCGCTCTCCAGCTGTGGGCCCTCGTTCACCTTGGAGTCCGTCAACCTAGTCGGGCGGTCCGTCGGCGGCCAGCAGGCCGTCCGCTGGCGAGCCCTTGCGGGCGGAGCGGGCCGCTCTCGGCCTCCCGGCGGTCCGCCTAGCGAAGCGGCCCCGCGGCTCGGTACTATTCGGTGTAGAGTGGGCACGGACCTGGGCGCCCGCTGAGGGGCGCCAGACCTTGTGTTTGCCGAATGCGTCTGGAGCGTCTGAGAGCACTGAGGGCGGCCACACTGGCCGTCGCGCTGTGCGCGGCGGCGTGTGAGCGCGCCGAGCGGGAGCCGCCGGCGCAGGGTGGGGAGCCAGCGGCCCACACCCTGGAGCGGGCGGGACCGTACGCCATAGCGGGCGGCGCCTTGTACCGCAGCGCGGGCGGCTCGCTGGTGGCGGTGGCGGTGCTTCCCGACGTGGGAGAGTCTGCGCCGGACACTCTGGAGGAGTGCGCGGCGGAGATCCCCCAGCTCGGCAAGGCGCGCTTTCAGCGTCTCAGCCTTGCCGCGGACACGGCGTTGGCGGCGTGGGCGACGAGCGGCCCCGGCGCCTGCGTCGGTGTGGTGGGTGCGGGTGAGCCCGCGGTCAGCGTCCTGGGACACTGGTCGGCTGCGGTGCCGGACACCATCCTCTGGGCGCCGGCAGGTCGCTATCTTGCCGTTTGGCTGAGCCGGGCTGCCGGTCGACGCACGCTCGAGGTCTTCGATGCGCTCGCAGGTACGCGGCTGGAGATGCCGTGGGAGGTCGACTGCGGTTACGCTGAATCCTGTGATGTCGTGCGGGCGACATGGCTGGGAGGCACCCTGTTGGATGTGGAGATCGGTCTCGGGCCGGCCGAGTTGCCGGTGCCGTTCGAGGTGAACGTGGCGGGTGCGGTGCCCGCGGGTTCGCAAGAGGAGAACTGAAGATGGCGGATACATTCCTGCGCCGCCGTGTCCGGCGCAAGCTGGAGGCTCTGCCGGACGAGCAGCTGTATCAGGTCCTGGACTATATCGAGTTCTTGGAGGGGAAATACGCTGAACAGGCGCCCGATGAGCCGGACCGGATGCAGAAGCTCGCAGAGGGGATTCAGGACAAGCTGCGCGCGCGACGCGCGGCCCCGTGGGCGCTGAAAGGTGTGATGGGCGCGCTCAGCGTGGTCGATCGTGCGGTGGGCACGGCGGCGAAGACCGCCCGCGGGCTGGCGGACGAGATCGAGAAGGTCGGACGCAAGCAGGACCAGGACGATCCGGACGACGAGTCCGACGAGCGGCCCACCAAGATCATCGTCGATTAGCCGATGGCGACGCGGGCCAGGATCCGAGATCTGCTCGCCGGGATACCCCGGTTCCTGCTGCTGCTCGTGCGGCTGCTCCGCGACCCGCGGGTCTCGGGCGCCGACAAGGGGCTACTGGCCGCGGCGATCGCCTATACGCTGACCCCCATCGACCTTGTCCCGGACTTCCTGCCGATTGTCGGCCAGCTGGACGACCTGTTCATTCTGGCGCTGGCGATCGATCGGCTGATCACCAATGCCGGGGCGGAGCTGGTGCTGACTCATTGGGATGGGCCCGAGGATGTCATCGTCGATCTGTGCGGCAGCTTGGAAGACCTGGCTCGCCGGCTGCCGGCGCCGGTGCGCGGGAAGCTTACCGAGGTCGCCACGGCCCGTTGACACTCCGCTGAGCGGCCGCATATCTTCTCCTATGGAGCGTGCTGAAGCGAACAGACTGCCCGGGTGCGCGCAGTGCCGCGTGGCCCGGGCTCGTTCTTAGGCGAGGGACCGTGCGCTGATGAAGAGAGAGAAAGAGCTTCCCGAGGCGTTGACGTTCGACGACGTCCTGCTGCTGCCACGTCATACGCTCGTCCACCCCCGAGATGTCGATGTCTCGACGAGCCTCACTCGAAACCTCGAACTCAACATCCCACTGGTCGCCGCAGCGATGGACACGGTCACCGAGGCGGAGATGGCGATCGCCATGGCGCGCCAGGGTGGGATCGGCATCGTCCACAAGAACATGACCATCGACCTGCAGGCTGCCCAGGTCGATCGGGTGAAGCGTTCGGAGAGCGGCATGATCCGCGATCCCATCACCTTGACCCCTGAGGCATCGCTGCGCGACGCGCACAAGCTGATGAGGCAGTTCTCGATCAGTGGGGTGCCGATCGTCCGCAGTGACGGGCAGTTGGTAGGGATCATTACGAACCGGGACCTGCAGTTCGAGACGGACCTCGATCGGCCGATCGCCGACGTCATGACAAGTGAGAGGTTGATCACCGCGCCCGTGGGCACCTCGCTGGACACCGCGGAGAAGATGCTCCACGAGCACAAGATCGAGAAGCTGCCGGTGGTGGATGAGAAGGGGTATCTGAAGGGTCTGATTACGGTCAAGGACATCTTCAAGCGTCGCCAGTTCCCCAATGCCGCCAAGGACGAGCACGGGCGGCTGAGGGTCGGCGCCGCGGTGGGGACGAGCGGCAGCGACATGGAGCGAGCCGCCGAACTGGTCGGTGCCGGGGTCGATGTGCTGGTCATCGATAGCGCTCACGGTCACTCGGCGGGCGTGCTCGATACAGTCGCGAGAATAAAGGAGCGCTTTCCCGACACCGAGTTGATCGCCGGCAACGTCGCCACACGCGAGGGCGCCGAGGCGCTGATCGAGCGCGGCGCCGACGCGATTAAGGTCGGTGTGGGGCCGGGCTCGATCTGTACGACTCGCGTCGTGACTGGCGTGGGCGTGCCGCAGCTGACGGCCATCATGTCGGCCCTCGAGGGCTGCACGGGAAGGGTCCCGATCATCGCCGATGGTGGTGTCAAGTACTCGGGCGACATCGTCAAAGCGATAGGCGCCGGTGCGGCGACGGTGATGATGGGCTCGATGCTGGCAGGCACCGAAGAGAGCCCCGGCGAGTCGTTCCTGCTCGAGGGTCGGCGCTTCAAGGTGATCCGCGGTATGGGCTCGCTCTCAGCGATGCAGGAAGGCTCCGCCGATCGCTACTTTCAGGATGCCGAGTTCGACGGTCTGAAACTGGTGCCCGAAGGGATCGAGGGGCGCGTGCCCTACAAAGGTCCGGTCGCCGACGTACTCTACCAGCTCGTCGGCGGGCTGCGTAGCGGGATGGGCTACTGCGGTGCAGCCACGATCGAAGATCTGCAGCAGAATGCCCGTTTCATTCGTATCACGTCGGGCGGACTGCGGGAATCGCACCCGCACGACGTTACGATCACTCGCGAGGCACCGAACTACAACCTCTGATCGGACGGCCAGTTACGTTGACCGGTGCGGACAAGCGCTCTATCTTGTCTCGGCTGGCCGGCCTCTGTGTTCGGCTGGCTTCCCCCCGCCGCAGGACATCGTTCGCGGGCGGCATAGCCCCTCCGGAGCGGTCATGAGCACAACTTGGCAGGAAGGTCATGGACGAGCGCGCGTCAGGCTGGTCGATGCGCAGTTGGCGCACGGCGCAGACACGCGGGCCCATGCCGAGATCGCTCTGGAGTGGAAGGCTGTGGAGTATCGCGGTAGGGCGGAGGGCCATGGACGCGGCGCCGTCGACCTGCGGGTCTGTGCGGAGGCGACGCTCGACGCGCTGCACAAGCTGCTGGGCGGCCGGATGGACTTCCGCCTCATCGGAGTCAAGTCGGTAAAGGCGTTCGACGATTCGGTGGCGATCGTGGCGCTGGGCGTGATCGATCCGGAGACCGGCGGTGACCGTCGCCTGATCGGTACGGCACCGGCGCAGGAAGGCGGCGTACCACAGGGTGTGGCGCGAGCCGTCCTGAACGCGACAAACCGTGTTCTGGGGAACTTCCTGTCGACTGGTGAATAGAACAGTTCGGAGCGTCAGAACCTTGGCGTGTCTTTCCCCCGACCAGAGCAGAGCTGAGGGCGCATGACTGCTCACTATCCGCCGTTCGAGCCGCCGCGACGGGTCCTGATGGGGCCGGGGCCGTCGAACGTGAACCCCCGTGTGCTTCTGGCGATGGCGCGGCCGACGGTCGGTCACCTCGATCCATCCTTCCTCGGGCTCATGGATGAGGTCTCGGCGCAGCTCAGGGAGCTGTTCGGCACCGCCAATCGCATGACGATCCCGATCTCGGGCACCGGCTCGGCCGGGATGGAGACGGCGTTCGACAACCTGCTGGAGCCGGGCGACACCGCGATCATCGGAGTGAACGGGGTCTTCGGCCAGCGCATGGTGGCCAATGCGGAGCGGGCCGGCGCTCGAGCGGTGACCGTCGAGGCGCCGTGGGGGCAGCCCCTCGACGTGGGGCAGCTGGTCGAGGCCCACGGTGCGAACCCGGACGCCCGGTTGTTGGCGGTGGTCCATGCGGAGACCTCGACCGGCGTCCTGCAGCCGTTGGAGGAACTCGGGGCCTACCTGCGCGACAGGGAGACCCTGTTCCTGGTGGACACGGTGACGAGCCTGGGCGGTGTGCCGGTCGAGGTCGACGAGCGCGGGATCGATGTGGCGTATTCCGGCACGCAGAAATGCCTGAGCGTGCCACCGGGGTTGGCGCCGATCACGCTCTCGGAGCGGGCGATGGATCGAGTCGGCGCCCGAAAGGAGAAAGTCCACTCCTGGTACTTGGACCTCTCGCTGATCGGCGCATACTGGGGCGGCGAGCGGGCGTACCACCACACGGCGCCGGTGAATGCGCTCTACGGGTTGCACGAGGGGCTGCGGATCATCCTGGAGGAGGGGCTCGAGGAGCGCTACGATCGTCATCGTCGCTATGGCGCGGCCCTCCAGGCCGGCCTGATCGAGCTCGGGCTGGAGCTGCTGGTGGAGGAGCCCTTCCGGTTACCGCAGCTCACATCGGTACGTGTGCCGGGCGGAGTGGACGAGGCGGCGTTCCGGCGGCAGCTTCTGGCGCGGTTCGGGATAGAGGTCGGCGGCGGCCTGGGCCCGCTGGCCGGATCGATCTGGCGGGTCGGGTTGATGGGTGAGACATGCCGGGAAGAGAACGTGACGCTGTTTCTGAGCGCGTTGGACGAGCTGATGGAGGGCGAAGCGTGAGACGGCTGGGCTGGCGGAGCTTGGCGATCGCTGTGATAGCGGCGCTGGCGTCGGGTTGCGCGGCGCTGCCCTCTGGGTCGACTGACCCGGCGCCCGCTGTACCCGAGGAGGCGGCGGGTACGTCGGTGGCCGAAGACAGCCTGGGCTTGTTGATCGCGCAGGTGGAGGAGAGCGCCCGGCCCTGGGAGCAGCCCGAGCCGGAAGAGGAGGCGTGGGGACCGCGCGACGAGGAAGACGGCGCGGTGAGTTCCGGGATCCCGACCTGGGACATCCCGATCACGATGAACGACGACGTCGAGCGCTGGCTGGAGTACTTCCGCGGCGACGGGCGCGAGAACTTCACGGTCTACCTGCAGCGAGCCGGCCGTTACGAGCCGATGATGCGGGCGATCCTTCGGGACGCGGGCCTGCCGGAGGACCTGGTCTACATGTCGCTGATCGAGAGCGGGTTCAGCCCGCGCGCCTACAGCCGCGCTCGGGCTGTCGGTCTCTGGCAGTTCATCGCCAGCACCGGCCGGCTCTACGGCCTGCAGATCTCGTACTGGGTGGACGAGCGCCGCGACCCGATCCTCGCCACCAAAGCGGCCGCAACCCATCTGATGGACTTGTATGCGGAGTTCGGATCCTGGTACTTGGTTGCTGCGGCTTACAACGGCGGCCCGAACCGCGTCCGTCGCTCGATTCAGCGCTCTGGAAGCAGCGATTTCTGGACGCTCTCGCGGCGCCGCTTCCTCAGGCGCGAGACGCGCGACTACGTCCCCAAGCTACTCGCCGCCGCGCTCATCGCGAAACAGCCGGAGCATTACGGCTTCTTCGACGTCGAGACGGCGCAGCCCATGGCCTACGATGTCGTGCAGGTGCCCGATGCCACCAGCCTCGATGTGGTCGCCGAGGCCGCCGGCGTACCCGTAGCCCAGGTCACGGAGTTGAACCCCCAAATCCTGCGCGGCGTCACGCCACCCGGCCAGCGATACTCGCTCCGCGTGCCGCCCGGTACCGGCCACGACTTCGCAACTCGCTACGCACGGGTCGCACCGAGCGAGCGAGTCACCTGGGTCCAGCATGTCGTGAGACGGGGTGATACGCTGAGCGAGATCGCGGGACTCTACGGCGTCAGTGTGTCGGCGGTCCGCGCCGCCAACCCCGGCGTCAGGGCGAGGCAGCTACGTATCGGCCAACGTCTGATCATCCCGAGGGCGGGGCGGCTGCCACGCTACGCCGCCACTACCACGGTCACGAGAAGCGCACCGGCAAGGGTGGAGCCGCGCACGCCGGAGGGGCCGTACGTCACTTACCGCGTACAACAGGGTGACAGCCTCTGGGCCATCGCCCGGCGCTACGACGTCACCGCCCGCGACCTGATGATGTGGAATGGCCTGACGACCAGCCGAATCTACCCGGGCGATGAAGTTCGGATCTATGTAGATTCGAATTAGGGAAGAAGTCCGTTGGCGGAGAAATTCGATGTGTAAACCGTGAAGTGTGAACTTCGAACTTCACATATCGCACTTCTCACTCCGAACTTCGATTCCCCTTCCTGCCCCGCCTATTCGCCCAGCACTGCCTTCGCGTACCCGTTCGCCGGGTCGATCCCGCTACGCAGCAGGCCGCCAACTCGCCCCGGACCACGATTGTAGGCCAGTAGTGCTAGGCGCGTGTCACCGTTGTACTCGTCGAGCAGGTAACGGAAATAGCGGAACCCCAGGTGCAGGTTGATCACTGGGTCGAAGAGATCCTGCGTCTCCACCGTCGGGTCCAGCCAGCGAGCCGTGCTCGGCCGGACCTGCGTGAACCCGATCGCACCCGCCGAGCTCACCGCCGTCCGCCGGAATCCGCTCTCCACCCGCACGAGATTGAATGCCAGCTCCGGGTTCACATCCTCCGCCAGCGCGATGTCGTAGATCAGCATCGCCCGGTCCGCCGGGATCCGGAACTCGCCAGAAAATCCCTGGATCTGTCCGAGACGCTCGACCTCCAGCGTCTTCAGCTCGATCTCGCTCCGCAAATCGCGGTTCTCCGCCGCCGACAACGCCAGCTCCGCGCCCAATCGCTCCGCCGCCGGGTTGCTCGCCTGCGGTACACCACCCACCGCGCTCGCCGTCGCGATGGCCACGCCCACCACGATCAGCGCCCAGACCGTCGCCGGCACCTCGGCCAGCTTCGCCTGGATCTGCGGCCAGCGGAAGGAAACCTCCCGCGCCTGCGTATGCCACGTCGATGTATAGTCTCGCATTATTTTCCTATCCTCGCCTTACAATCCGCCCCGCGCCTCTCGACCCAACATCCGGGTGACCCCGGACCGATCGGGCCCACTTCCCTAACGGCTACAACACGACTGCTGTTTCCGTGTGGGATTCAGTCGGCCGACCGGCTGTCCGCCCCAAGCGCTGCCGCTTGGCCGCTGCCGTAAGCCGGGCCAAAGGCGGGGACTGGGATCGTAGGGGATCCTACAGTTTTGGCCCACACCTCACCCACCACCACACATGCCAACGCGCTGTCAACCTCGCATCAGCGAGTCACACCTAACTACGACTCACGCCGTTGCCAGGTTCCACTTCGGCCGCCGCTCTTCTCGATCAGTCGGACGCTGAACTCCATCCCGCGATCGAGTGCCTTGCACATGTCGTAGACGGTGAGCAAGGCGGCGCTGGCGGCCACCAGCGCTTCCATCTCGGCACCGGTCCGTCCAGTCAGTTCGGCCCGGGCCTCGACCTTCACTCCAGGAAGGTCATCATCCAAGGTCAAAGATACATCAATTACGTCGATCTGTAACGGGTGGCATAATGGGATCCACTCGGCGGCGCGTTTCCCGGCGGAGATGCCGGCGACCTTGGCGACGGTGAGCACGTCGCCCTTCTCCACGGCGTTTTGGCGGATCGCTTCGAGCGTCGCGGGCTGCATGCGGATCGAGCCCTCGGCCGTCGCCGTCCGGCGTGACGCCTTCTTGTCGCCCACATCGACCATGCGGGCGGCGCCCTGGTCGTCTATGTGAGACATCTTACGCCTCTTCGGCCCCATCACGTGCCTCCCGGCCCGGTCGGTGGGACCGAC
>JASFTY010000086.1:0-11187 GCA_050050535.1 Gemmatimonadales bacterium
AGCGGCGCCGTGCATGGGCTGGGTTTCCGGCTCGGACGAGGCGTACCATGGCAGATCGACGGCGTCGGTCTCCTCCTCACGGATCTGCGGTGGTGCCAGGAACTCGGCCAGTCGGCGCGCTTCGCTGGGCAGCTCTACCTCGAGGGCGGCGGCGTTGAGCACGATGCAAGCCTCGAAGCCCGGGATCGGGCCGGCCTCGAGCCAGTCGGCGGCGGACACGCAGGGCAAGAGGTGGGCATCGGTCTCTTGGAGGCGAGCTGCGATCTTGGCCCAGCGCGGATGGCGGAACAGGACCTGCAGCGGTGGGGGCGATTCGCCCAGTGTCAGGAAGAAGAAGGCCTCGCCCTCCGGTCGGCCCGCCACCTTGGAGAAAGGAGCGTCGCGGAACAATACATCGCACATCCCCGGGCCGTCCTCGACTCCGAGGGCAGCGGCCAGGGCGGACGGCCTCTTGGTCTGGAGGTCGGCCAGTACCACCTTGTGACGCTGACCGGACAGCCGGCGAACGACCTCGATCGCCGTGTTGACGGCCCAGCGACGCTGGCGTGGGCTGTCGGCCGCCAGGACCAGCGTCGCAGCGTGCGGCCAGTTCACATCGGTTTCAGGCGCCGATGATTCCACGCTCACCACCTCCCCAACTCCCAAACGGTGCGGGTCGCGCTACCCGCCTTCCGCCTCGGTCTCTCGGGCGGCATCCGTGCCTCCGCGCTCACCCACTCCCTCAGACTCGGCGGCAGCGGAGGCGGTGTCGGCGAGCTCTGTAACCGTGAGGATCCACGGCTTGTAACCGTAGCGGGCGGTAAGCGAACGCGCCGCCTCCTCCGCCAACCCGCGCTCCGCATAGGGGCCGACCATCGCCCGGTACCAGACGACGCCCATCACGTCCTCGTGACGGTCAACGGTCCCGGGGTAGCCGACACTGCGGAGCCAGGAGACGAAATTGTCGACACCGGCCCGCTCGCGTGCCGCCGAGACTACCGCATAGGCACCAGGCTCCACGCCGGTTTCCCGGTCAGCCGGTCTATCGACGTCACCTGGCGGACGCGGCTCCTGCGCCACGGTCTGCGAGGCACGCTCAACGGTGCGCTGCGCCAGTTCCACGCGTGGTCGAGGCGGCTGCCACTCGACCGCCAGCCACAGGCGCCGGTCGTCCAACTCGACCCGCGCGACCTCGACCAACCGCAGCGCGTCGTAAAGGACCAGCTCGTCTCCCTCCATCACGATCAGCCGACCGCCGGGTGTCGACACCGGCAGGTTCTCATCCCAGTCCACCGGAACGGTGCCCAATATCGAATCGAGACCGACCTGCAAGACGACAGCCTGGTCCTGGGCGTCCAGCAGCGCCATCAGGTGCGACCCGGTCACACTGAAGCGCAGCGCGCTCGCCTCCCCCGGCAGCGGGACGCTCCGCACCTTCGTCCCTCTCAGCCGGTCGAACACCTGGAGACTGTCGCCAGCCGCCACGTACAGGCGGTGCCCGGACGGCGTCACGGCGACCGAACGGCCGGGCTGCGGCAGGGCCAGCGACTCCGCGTCCTCGAGGTCCGGGACGCTGAGGCCGTGCACAGTCGAGTCGCCGCTACCGTGCGCAAGGTAGTAGAGACGATCGCCCGCGGGAACGACGACGAGGTCGGCGACGCGATCGACGCTGCGCCACCCCAGCGGTGCCTCGCTCGGCGGCTCGACGACCAGCAGCTCGCTGCCCGAGTCGGCCTCGACGACGACGACGACTCGCCCGTCGCCCACCGGGACCAGCCGCCGCACGGAGCCGGACAGCGCCAGCTGCCAGGTCCCACCCTCCGCGACCAGCTCGAGCGAACCCGAGTCCGCCGCGATCAACAGGCCGCCGCGCCCGTCGCGCCGCGCTCCGGCCAGGGCCGCCGCGATCTCCGCCCGTCCGAAGCCCTCGAAGCCCAGCAGATGACCGGTTCGGTAGTCGTAGCGGGCGATGCGCGAGTCGCCGAGTTGCAGCCAAACCGCTCTGTCGCCGGGCCACGCTTCGGTCAGCCGTTCCAGCTCCGGCGGCGCCCAGGTCGGGGACTCCAGCGTCTCGGCGCTCCGATACACGAGCGGTCCGCCGTCGAGCGAGAGCCCCAAGAGTCCCCACCCCTGGGCGCTGCCCAACCAGGCGGTCCGCTCGAGGGGCACCGTCCCGACGACCGCCGATCGCTCTCGCTCACCGCACGACGCGGCGAAAGCCGGCACGAGTGCCAGCGCGATCAGGAGTGCAGCGCGTTTCGACAGGTGCAACTTCAGATCGGTATCCGCGGTTCTCGGATCTCGTTACGGAGGGGCTGGAGTACTGTGGGCATGGCTCAAAATAGCCGCGTCCATGCCGGGAATGCAAGCCGCGACGCGCCTCCGCCCGCCGTCAGAAGGTGGGCCCGAAGGAGAGCGACCAGACGGCGCCGCGCCGGCCCGGGCGGTCGAGCGGATAGGCGCAGTCGACCCGGAACACGTTGTAGAGAATGTTGATCCTGAGCGAACCACCGACCGACGCCAGCGGCGACCGCACATCGACGGGATCGGCCCCCCGCGGCCGTGACCAGGCCAGCTGGCTGAACCGGTTGAACGCCACACCGAGGTCGAAGAATACGGCTCCGTCGATCGGCGGCAGTCCGAGCGGCACGAACCCGAGGTCCAGGAAGTTGAATATCGGGAACCGGAACTCGGCGCTGGCCAACGCGACACTGCTGCCGATCAGCTGATCGCGCACCGGGCACAGCGTCGTGACCTCGTCGGCCACTCCCGCGATCGAACGGACACATTCCGCCTCACTGAACGAGCCGCCGTCGTAGCCGCGGATGAAGTAGGGACCGCCCCAGTAGAGTCGGAACTCGCCCTCACCGCGTCCCGAACGCGAGTGCGCGGTCAGCCGTGCCGCCAGCGTGAACTGGCCGCCCAGGTTGACGTAGTTCCGTACGTCGAACGTCAGGTCGTAGATGCCGACATCGCCGAAATAGCGGCCGAGCCCGAGCCGGTAGCGGCGGCCCGCGATAGGGCCCGTATAGCCGTACAGCGTGTTGTCGAAGACCAGCGCGATCGACGGCCCCGCGAACATCAAGTTCTCCAAGCGCACCGTCGACCGCTCGGAACCGCCCGTCGCGCCTGGCACGATCCGATCGATCACGCTGTCCCGACTGATATAGACGCCGACGGCCGAGAGCTCGAGCCGCCTGAAGATGTCCAACGGGTAGTGAAGATCGGTGCTCATCGTCCGGTACACATCCCGCACGAACCGATCGTCGTAATACAGTCGTTGGCTATCGTCGTACGACGGGATCGTACCCCGGAAGCGGTAGAGCGGGAACTGCTGGTACGCCATCGACAGGTTAACGCGCTCGCGCAGGTAGGTGTACCGAGTCAGGACATAGGCATCGTCGAACGAGCCCGCGACCTGTCCCCAGAGCAGCACGTTGTGGTCGCCCAGGATGTCCGACAGCAGGATGTAGGAGCCGCCGTAGACACCGTTCCCGAAGTGACCGCCCACCTGAGCGCCGATCACCGGCTGCCCGACGATGTCCGGTGTCAGCTTGACGTGGTAGTCCCGCTGCTCGAATGACGCCGTATCCGGCAGCCCGGCACGTGCATCGGCCAGCAGGTCGGCCACTGTAACCTCGCGCCGGTTGACGATCTCCTCCGACTGCGGCGGTGCCGCCGACGGCCGGAACCCGTCGAGGACCCTGTAGAACGACTGAGTGCGTGTAGCGGCGGTCCGCAGGCCGGGCGCGCGCGCCTCGCCCTCGGACATCTCGACCCGCTCTGGCCCCTCCGGTCCGCCGCGCACCACGATCGGCGGCTCGGCCGATTCCTCCACCGGCCATGCCGTCGAGCGCGGGTCATCGATCGCGTAGATGTTGTATCCCGCGCCCTCGAAGTACGTGAAGGCCAGCCGATCCGACCGGGCCGACCAGGATATCGCAGGACTCAGCGGGATGATCCCCGTCACCCCGGACAGCAGGTCGGTCGCCTGGTACAATCGCCCTTCCGCCCGCGACCAGATGAATACGTTGTTCGTCCCGCTACGGTCGGAGACGAACGCGATGGCGTCGCCGTCCGGCGACCAGGCGGGGTTCGTGTTCTTCCCGGTCTCCTGCTGCGGGAGGACCTCGACGGTGCCATCGGTCACGTTGTAGAGTGCGATGCGCAGGTCGTCGAAGACCAGCTCATCGAAGTCCGTGCGCGCGCCACGGTCGGTGGCGATGGCAATGTGACGGCCGTCGGGCGACCACGCCGGGTGAAGGTCGGCGTACTTGTCGTCCGTAAGTTGCTGCAGGTGTTTGCCGGACACGTCGACGACGTACAAGTCGCTGATGCCGCCCACCAGACCGGTGATCGCAATTCGCTGGCCGTCGGGAGAGAACGTCGGGTTCTGCAGTCCGTCGAGATTCGGCTTGATCCGTTGCACGACGCGCCGCCGCTCGACGTCGTAGACGTAGAGCGCGTCGCGGCCGCCGGCCTGGGCGACGAACGCCAGGTGGTGGCCGTCGGGTGACCAGGCAGCGCTCGAGGTCATGAAGCGCAATGACTCGAAGTCGGCCTGGCGCGCCGCTTCGACCAGCCGGTCGACGACCCGCCCGTCCTCCGCCGACGCGAGCCAGAGATCGAAGAACGAGTAGAGGTCGTTGCCGCGGTCGGAGAAGAACACCATCTGGCGCCCGTCCGGCGAGAGGGCCGGCGCCAGGTACGAGGCGAACTCGCTCTCTCCCGGCCTGAAGGCGTGGCGAGTCAGCCTCCGCCCAACCTCCTCGGGACCGGCGAAGCGGGCGACATCGGGCAGGTACGCCGTCCTTACCGTCTCGACCCACTCGGCCGAGAGCTCCGCCAGCGTTACGCCCAGGGTGATCTGGACCGCACTCTCCAAGCCGAGCCGCATCACTCGCTGCAACAACAGACCGATTGTGTGGTCGCCGTACTTCGCGCCGATGAACGCCCACACCGACTGGCCGAACCGGTACGACAGGTAGTCGCTGTACAGCGACATCTCGGGTATCGTGCGCAGATAGCCGGACAGCACGGCGTCGCGCAGCCAGGCGTGCGTGTGCGTGTCCAACTTCCCGATCGCCAGATACTCCGCCATCCCCTCCATGAACCAGAGCGGTGGCTCGTAGAGCAGCGGGTTCAGCTGGTCGGTCAGCCCGCCGGCGATGACATCGAACTGGAAGGCGTGCACCAATTCGTGCGTCAATACGTGCTCGAAGTCGGCATACGAGCCGGTGAATGGCAAGATGACGCGCCGCTTGCCGAACTCCGTCACGCCGCCCGTACCTTCAGAGATCAGGCCAGGTAGCGCGTTGGTCTGCTGGAACTCGCTGTGCGAGGCGTAGAGGATGATCGGCTTCCGCTCCTCGAACTCGAGCCCGAGGATGCGGCTCAGCCTGTTGTAGGCACGCTCCGCGATGCGGGCGGCGTCGAGCGCGGCCTCGCGCTCTCGCGGATAGTAGTAGATATCGAAGTGGTTCGTGCGCAGGACCTGAAAATCGAAGACCTCGTACTGAAGCTTGTTGCGCCCGAACTGGGCGGCTCCCTGCTCGGCGACCGCGAGCAGCAGCAGCGCCATCAACGATGCGATGCGCAGGGCGGCCCGCGCCGGCAGCGCGGTGCTACGCAGGGCGTTGCCCCTCATCTCGAACCGGGGTCCTCGATCAAGGCCATAGGAGCGTCACCCCACAGCCGTTCCAGCTGGTAGAACTCCCGAACCACGGGGTGAAACACGTGAACCACGAGGTCAATATAGTCTATCAGCACCCAGCGGGCCGCCCGCTCACCCTCGATCCCTGCGTGTCGTACACCTCCGTGGGCCATCCCTTCCAACAGGTGATCAGCGATCGCCCGGACGTGGACCTCCGAGTCGCCGGACGTGATGATGAAGAAGTCGGTGGCGTCGGACAGCCCGCGCAGATCCAGGATCATCAGCTGGCGAGCGTTCCGCTCCTGGCACAGTTCGAGGGCACGGCGGACATCCGCCGGAAGATCGGTGGGTCGTAGCCCCGCGCCCGAGATCGTCGACCCGACTCTGGACATCGAGCTCCCGTCGTTACTCTGCTTGATAGAAGACGCCCCAGGCACCCGGCCCGGTGTGTGCCGCTATGACGCTCGTGGCCGGGCGCACGAGGATCTCGTCCGCTGTGAACCTGCGCTGCAGCTCGCTCGCCAGTTCGTCCGCCACATCGCGGCACAGCACGTGTACCACGCCCAGCCGCAGCCGCGTTCGCTCGGCCGGAATCCGCTCCCCGAGCAGTTCCAGGACGCGCGGGATCACTGCCTCGCGATGGCGCACCCGATCGACCGGCACGACCCGGCCCGCGCGATCGACGCTCAGAATGGGCTTGAGATCCAGCAGGTTACCGACGAAGGCCTGCGCCATACCCAGGCGACCCGAGCGCTGCAGGTAGTCCAAGGTATCCACCGTGATGTAGAGGCCCGAGCGTTCCCTCAGCCGCTCGAGCTCGGCCAGGATCGCGCTCACGCCACAGCCGCTCAGCGCCAGCTCGGCGGCCCGCAGCACCTGGAACCCCAGCCCCAGCGAGGCCGTGCACGAGTCGTGGATGGTGATCTTGCCGTCCACGAATCGCTTGGCCGCCGCCTGCGCCTGTCCCAGCGTGCCCGACAGGGCGCCCGAAAGGATGAGGCCGAGCACTTCGTCCGCATGCTCGGCGGCGCGCCCGAACGCCTCGTCGAAGTGGGCCGGTGCCGGCTGCGAGGTTGTCGGCAACGGTTGCCGGGGATCGGTGAGCCGCGTCAGGAACTGCTCCTGGGTGATATCGACTTGGTCGAGATAAGCCTCGTCACCGAACAGGACCGTCAGCGGCACCAGGGTGATGTCGTGCTCGATGATCAACTCGGCAGGCAGGTCGCACGTCGTGTCGGTCAGGATTGCCAGGTGCCGCGTCGGTCTCAAGCGTCTGCCGCGATGCTGCGCCCGCATGTCCTCGGCCTTCACACACTCGACGATGCCGCCGAGGATGGCGAGCGCCCGTTCGACCTCGCCAGGCTCGTCGGTATGGATATGTATCTTGGCGACCGACGCGGCCCGATTGACGATCAGCGAGCCGCCCAGCGCCCTGACCGCATCGGCGAGCTGGCGCCGTTCGGGCAGAGTCTCGCCGCGGACGACGAATTCGGCGCAGAAGCGATAGGCGCGATCGGTCTCCTCGGGGAACTGGGCGGCGGCGGCGGCATCGGGCACCGTGGGTGCAGCGACGTGTGCGAAAATGGGCCGGGTGCGCCCTTCGATGAACGAGACGATCCCCTCGACGAAGCAGACGAACCCTTTCGCGCCTGCATCGACGACTTTCGCCTGTCGCAGGACGGGCAAGAGGTCGGGCGTGCGCTTCAACGACTCGTACGCCGCCTGTAGCAGCCGCCTGGCCAGGTCTCGCAGGTCGGGCAGTTGCGACGCCAGGCGGTCGATCTCCTGGGTGGCCTCGCGGACGACGGTGAGGATCGTCCCTTCGACAGGCTCGTCGACAGCCTGGTACAGCGAGCTCGAAGCCCGGCACATCGCGGCCGTCAGTTCCTCCGGCCCCGCGCGGCTCCGGCCTTCGAGACCGTCGGCGAAGCCGAGAAAGTAGTGCGACAGCATCATCCCCGAGTTGCCCCGCGCGCCCAGCACACCGGCCTCGGCGATCCGTCCCGCCATGCTCGAGACGCTGGCGTCCTCCACGCCGCCCAACGCGTTGGCGATGGCGCGGAGACTGAGCGCCAGGTTCGTGCCGGTGTCCCCGTCGGGGATCGGGAATACGTTGATGCGATCGAGCTCGGCGCGGTGCAGGTAGACGTGCTCAGAGCCTGCCAGGAACAGGCGTTTGAGGCGCCGGCCGTCGCAGTACGCGATACCCGAGCTTATTCGCCTTCCTCCTTGATCACCCAGACTTTGACCGATGCCTCTACTTCCGGGTACAACCTGATCGGCACCGAATAGACACCCAGAGCTTTGATCGGCTCGATCAACATCACGTGCTTGGCCTGGACATCGTAGCCCTCCTCGCCCAGCTTCGACGCGATGTCCCGCGGCCCGACCGAGCCGTAGAGCTTGCCTTCTTCGGCAGCCAGCATCGAGAAGGTGATCGAACTACCCTCCAGGCGTCCTGCCAACTCCCTGGCGTTGCTGCGGTCCCGCTCCTCCGCCTGCAGCGCCGCCGTCCGCTCCTGCTCCAACAGCCGTTGGCTCTGGTCGGTCGCCGGGTAAGCGAGCCCCTGGGGCAGCAGGTAGTTGCGGGCGTAGCCGCTCCTCACGGTGACAACATCGCCAACATCTCCGAGGTTGTCGACCTTCCTTCTCAGGATCACTTGCTGATTTCTAGCCACAATGTCTCTCCAGATCCAGTATATCACTCCCAGGTCAAGTCAACGGTTCGGCATGTCAACGCCGGGCATCTCGTGACCGGACACGAGCCCGTATGTTTAGCCACGTATCACCCAGTCCTACGATGAGCGCCAGCGCCGTGGCGAGCGCGAGCAGCGGATAGACCAGAAGCGCCACCAGCCCGCCGATGACCCCGACCATTACCGAGACACCATCCACCAGGGCCAGCATTACGGCGAACCCTCTCAGCACATACAGCAGTCCCATGAACAGGACCGCGTTACCACCGACCCGGTCGGCGATGCCGCCGACCGGCGCGATGATCAGAGCCAGGCCGAGCAGCCACACCCACACGAGGTGGTCGTTGAAGCTGAAGCCGCGCAGCCGGCCGAACGCCCGGCCCGCCCTACCGGCGAGCCGTTCACGCACCATCACAGCCAGGCCGAGTGCACCGAGCGAACTGACGCCGAGGAACGCGGGGAACAGCGCCACCTGTATCCCCGCCGCCTGCCGCAGTACGCCCTGAGCGCTCTCGTCGCTCGCCAGGCCCAGTCGAGCGCTCCAAGCCTCCGTCTCGCTGGCAACCTGCCTAGCCATCAGCGTGTCGACGTCGAGCCACGCGCCGGGACTCAGCGCGAACGCCAGTCCCGCCACCAGCACCGCGAGGCCGAGCGCGGCCAGTGCGGTCGCCGAGAAGCCCCACCAGGGCCGCCAGGCCGCGACGACGACGTACGTCCCGCCCAGCAGCAGCGGCCAGCCGCGGGCGAACCACCAGAGCCCTGTGCGCTCGCCCAGCAGCGCCAGTCCGACGGCCGCAGCCACCACGGCCACCGACCATGCGTTGCGCGGTCCCGTCGCCACCAGCAGCAGCGCCAGCGGCAGCCCGACGAGGACGAGCGGTGCGACCGGCGCGAAGACGAGAGTCACCAGACCGAAGCCGACGGCCCGGGCCAGCGTCCTGCGGTCAGACATCGCAGGCGGCCTAGCGGCGGTAGTCTTCCACGTACGGCAGCAGCGCCAGGTAGCGACTCCGCTTGATGGCGCGTGTCAGCTGCCGTTGGTGCGGCGCGCAGGTGCCGGTGATCCGGCTCGGCACGATCTTGCCGCGCTCCGTCACGAAGCGGCTGAGCAGTTGGTCGTCCTTGTAGTCGATGACGGTGATCTTCGACTCACAGAGGTGGCAGGGTTTCCTTCTTCGCTTCATCGTTCTCCGCCTTGTCTGAATATCCGTCTCTCTTGCAACCCGCAGAAGCACGAGCCGCTCATCGGATCAGTCGTCGTCCGAGTCTTCGTCATCATCATCGTCGCGCCGGTACCGTTCCGATGCCTCGGCCGCCGAGCGCGGTGTGGGCAGCTCGCCCTCCGACAGAACGACCAGATGTCTGAGCACCTGCTCGTCGAGCTTGATCGCGCGCTCGAACTCCGGCAGGTTCGTCGGATCCGTCCGGAACTGGACGACCACGTAATAGCCGTTGTCGTGCTTCTTGATCGGGTAGGCGAGCTGCCGCTTGCCCCAGTGCTCGACGGCCACGATTTCGCCGCCGCCGTTGCCTGTGGCGAGCTGGTTGAACCGCTCCAACTTCTGATCGATGTCTGAACGATCGAGGACGGAATCGAAAATATAGACGATCTCGTAATCGCGCATCGTCACCTCCCTTTGGTCAGGGCTCGAGGCCCGAGCCCGCTACGGCCCCGCCCGGTGACCGTGGGCGGAGCAGGTTGTCTGTTTAGGCAGGTTGAACCTGAAACTCGGGAAAGCTAGCCGAGGCGGCGGCTGACTTCAAGCTCCGAGCGGCCGGCCGGGCCCGGCTCATGCCTGGGCCCGGAACAGCAGGATGTCGCCGTCCTCGACCACGTGCTCGCGCCCCTCGGCCCGCACCACCCCCTCCTCGCGCGCCGCCTTCAGCGATCCGGCGCGTACGAACTCGTCGTAGCCGACGGTCTCGGCGCGGATGAATCCCTTCTCGAAGTCGCTATGCACGACGCCGGCGGCCTGGGCGGCGAAGCTGCCGCGCTGCAGCGTCCAGGCCCGGACCTCCTTCTCGTTGTAGGTGAAGAAGGTGATCAGGCCCAGTAGCTCGTAGGTCGCCTGAATGAGACGCTGCACACCGGGGCGCTCCAGCCCCAGCGCCTGCAAGTATTCCGCCCGTTCCTCGGCCTCGAGACCGAGCAGCTCGGCCTCGAGCTGGCAACACAGGGGCAGCACGGCTTCGGCACCGACGGCGCTCCTCAACGCCGCCACTCGCTCGTCGTCGCCGGCGGCGTGCGATTCCGAGACGTTGGCGACGTAGAGCACCGCCTTGCCGGTAAGCAGGAACAGCGACGCCAGGATGTCGCAATCCTCCTTGCTGCACTCCAGCTCACGCGCCGCTCGACCCGCGCCCAGCCAGTCCCGAAGCCTGTGCAGGAACTCGGCCTCCGCCTGCGCCTCCCGCTCGCCGCTGCGTGCCGCGCGGTCCACCCGGTCGAGCCGCTTGTCGACCGTCTCCAGGTCGGCCAGCATCAGCTCGGTCTCGACCATCTCGACATCGCGCACCGGATCGACGCGCGCTGCGGGATGGGCGACGTTGGGATCGTCGAAGCAGCGGACGACGTGGACCAGTGCTTCGACCTCACGAATGTGGGCGAGGAAGCGGTTGCCCAACCCCTCACCGCGGTGCGCGCCCTCCACCAGGCCCGCAATATCGACGAACTCGACCACGGCGGCGACTTTGCGCGGCGGCCGCACGAGCTCGTAAATGCGGTCGAGCCGTGGATCGGGGACCTCGACCACGCCGACGTTCGGGTCGATCGTGGTGAACGGGTAGGCTTCGGCGGGTACGCTCGACGCGGTGAGCGCGTTGAACAGGGTGGACTTGCCGGCGTTGGGCAATCCCACT